>CAMVDK010000074.1 GCA_947166165.1 uncultured Porphyromonadaceae bacterium | reverse complement strand
CTGGGTGACTTGAAGGATAATGACGCTAAAAAGGACTGAACAACATGAAAGCAGAAATAATCATTGCAGGATTTGGCGGACAGGGCGTCCTCTCGATGGGTAAGATTCTTGCCTACTCTGGCCTGATGGAAGACAAGGAAGTGACCTGGCTGCCCAGTTACGGACCCGAACAGCGCGGCGGCACGGCCAACGTGACCGTGATTCTGAGCGACGACCGCATCAGCTCGCCCACGCTCGACGCCTACGACATGGCCGTCGTGCTCAACCAGCAGAGCCTCGACAAGTTTGAGAGCAAGGTGAAGCCCGGCGGCGTGCTCATCTACGACAGCTACGGCATCAACACCCCGCCCACGCGCACCGACATCCGCATCTGCCGCATCGACGCCACCGAAGCCACCATCGAGATGAACAACAGCAAGACGTTCAACATGATCGTGCTCGGCTCCATGCTGAAGGTGAACCCCATGGTCACCATCGAGAGCGTGCTCAAGGCACTCAAGAAGACCCTTCCCGAGCGCCACTGGCACCTGCTGCCCCTCAACGAGGAGGCCCTCAAGAAGGGCGCCACGCTCATCAAGGACTGACCTCTCCGTCAACAACATCCATCCCCTCAGGCCGTGGCCCCTCAAAGCCACGGCCTGAGTTGCCTTCGGCCAGAACGAAGACAAAGATTTGGGTCTATAGTAAAATATCGGACGTGAACTCTGTAAGATTTCAGACAACTAAGGACAATGAAGGACAACGAAGGACAATCAGCGATAATTGGGCTTTTCGTTAAATTCAGTTGCTTGTGAATTATTGTCTTTGATTGTCAATTAGTTGTCCTTAATTGTTTGATTCTGCCGACAATGGTGGTTGCGTCAGTGACACAGTTTTTTGCCAATGCGTAAAAATATCCCGCCGGGATTCGGCGGGATAGATAATTAAAGTGGTGCGCCTGACAGGACTCGAACCTGCACAACTTGCGTTACCAGATCCTAAGTCTGGCGCGTCTACCAATTTCGCCACAGGCGCGCGAATTGCGGCTGCAAAGTTACACTAAATCGGGCGAAGGACAAAAATTATCGTGGACTTTTTTGCTTCCGCCTGCGCATTCAATCGTGATTTCCGACCGCTGGAGCCGCCGAAAACTCGTGGTGCATTCTCCGGTGCGCTTCGGTGTGCTCGCGTGGATAATGCATGAAACGGCCGACAACGATAGGGCTTTAACAATCGTAACTTTAAATTCGTTTATTTAACTCGTTTTTTTGGGCTTGAGTGTGGCGAAAAGTCTAATTTTGCACCATCATTGCCGCCACTGGTGGCAAAAGGAAAGAATTTTGCCTTTTACGCTTATATCAACAACTATGAGTGAAACCGTAAATATCCGTGAGTTGAACGACCTGATTGCCAGCCGGAGCAATTTCGTGAACATGATCAAGCAGGGCATGGACCAGACCATCGTGGGCCAGAAGCACCTGGTGGACTCGCTGCTGATTGCCTTGCTGGCCAACGGCCACATCCTGCTCGAAGGTGTGCCAGGCTTGGCCAAGACGCTGGCCATCAAGACGCTGGCCTCGCTCATCGACGCGCGCTTCAGCCGCATCCAGTTCACCCCCGACCTGCTGCCGGCCGACGTGATTGGCACCATGGTCTACAGCATGCAGAAGGAGCGCTTCGAGGTGAAGAAGGGCCCGGTGTTCGCCAACTTTGTGCTGGCCGACGAGATCAACCGCGCCCCGGCGAAGGTGCAGAGCGCGCTGCTCGAGGCGATGCAGGAGCGCCAGGTGACCATCGGCGAGCAGACGTTCGCCCTCGACGACCCCTTCCTGGTGCTGGCCACGCAGAACCCCATCGAGCAGGAAGGCACCTATCCGCTGCCCGAGGCACAGGTGGACCGCTTCCTGATGAAGGTGGTGATTGGCTACCCGACCAAGGCCGAGGAGGCGCAGATCATCCGCATGAACATCGCCCCCGAGCGCAAGCAGGTGCAGGCGATGGTGAGCCCGGCCGACATCATCGACACGCGGCGCATCGTGCAGCAAATCTACATCGACGAGAAGATTGAGCGCTACATTGTCGACATCGTGTTCGCCACGCGCTTCCCGGGCGACTTCGGGCTGAACGACCTCAAGCAGATGATTGCCTTCGGCTCGTCGCCCCGCGCGAGCATCAACATGGCGCTGGCCTCGCGCGCCTACGCCTTCTTGCGCGGCCGCGGCTATGTGATTCCCGAGGACGTGCGCGCGGTGTGCCACGACGTGATGCGCCACCGCATGGGGCTGAGCTACGAGGCCGAGGCCAACAACATCAGCGCCGACGAAATCATCAGCGCCATCCTCGACAAGATTGCCGTGCCCTGACCGATTCCGGCACGCGCCGAACCTTACACACAATATTGATTATCCAAGCATCCATTGACTGAAGATGGACCGCAACGAGCTTTTCAAGAAAGTACGCAAGATTGAGATCAAGGCCAAGGGCCTGTCGCAGAACATCTTCGCCGGCGAGTACCACTCGGCGTTCAAGGGCCGGGGCATGGCGTTCAGCGAGGTGCGCGAGTACCAGTATGGCGACGACGTGCGCGACATCGACTGGAACGTGACAGCGCGCTACGGCCGCCCCTATGTGAAGGTCTACGAGGAGGAGCGCGAGCTGACGGTGATGCTGCTGGTGGACGTGAGCGCGAGCAAGGACTTCGGCGCCGTGGGCGACGTGAAGCGCGAGATGATGGCGCAAGTGGCTGCCACGCTGGCCTTCTCGGCCATCGAGAACAACGACAAGGTGGGCGTGATTTTCTTCAGCGACAAGGTGGAGCGATTCATCCCGCCGCAAAAGGGCCGCAAGCACATCCTGCTGGTGATTCGCGAGCTGCTCGACTTCAAGCCCAGCGGCACGGGCACCGACATCAACCATGTGCTGGAGTACATGACCGGCGCCCTGAAGAAGCGCTGCACCACCTTCCTGGTGAGCGACTTCATCGACGCGCACGACTACGAGAAAGCGATGTCGATAGCCAACCACAAGCACGACCTGATTGCCGTGCAGGTGTACGACAAGCGCGAGTCGCAGCTGCCCAACGTGGGGCTGATGCGCGTGCGCGACGCCGAACGAGGCACCGAGCGCTGGATCGACACCAGCAGCCGACGAGTGCGTCAGGCCTACGACCGCTGGTGGTATGAGCACCAGCAGCGCATGACCCAGACGGCGCAGCGCTGCAAGGTGGACCTGGTGAGCGTGGCCACCGACGAGGACTACGTCAAGGCACTGATGGCCCTGTTCCGACAGCGCGGATAACTGAATAATAAGGAGAATCGCTAGAAAAACTAGAACATCTAGACCCTCTAGTCACTTATCATGAAACGAATCACAATCATCTGTCTGGCCTTGGTGGCGATGCTCGGGGCACTGGCCGCGCCGGTCACCATCAGCGCGCGGCTCGACTCGGCCACCCTGCTCATGGGCAAGACCACGGCGCTGCACATCGAGGTGGTGCAGGACCGCGGCGTGAACGGGCAGTTCACGGTCGACCACGTCGACACGCTCAACGCGATGGTCGAGATAGCCGGCCGCCCCAAGGCCGACACCGTCGACCTGGGCAACAACCGCATCCAAATCAACCGCGACCTGATTCTGCAGTCGTTCGACTCGGGCATGTATGCCATTGGCCCCATCGCCTACATTGCAGGCCGCGACACATTCCTCACCAAGCAGCTCACGCTCAAGGTGATGCCGGTGCGCGTCGACACGCTTTCCGACATTCACGACCTGAAGCCTGTGGAGAGCGTGCCTTTCAAGTTCTTCGACTGGGTGCCCGACTTTGTGGCCGACTGGTGGTGGCTGTGGCTGGCGGCCCTGCTGCTCGCGGGCGGCGGCCTCTACTATTACCACCGCTGGTACAAGAAAGGCTTGAACCCGCTCAAACCCGAGCGCAAGCGTCTGCCGGCCTACGACGAGGCGATGCTCAACCTGCGGAACCTCAAGCAACGCCAGCTGTGGCAGAACGGGCAGGAGAAGGAATACTTCACCGGGTTGACCGACATTCTGCGTGTGTATATCGACCGCCGCTTCCACGTGAACGCGGTGGAGATGACCTCGAGCCAAATCATCGACACGCTCAAGCAAAACGACGAGACGCGCGCCGTGAACGAGCAGCTGAGCATGATTCTTGAGATTGCCGACTTTGTGAAGTTTGCCGGTGCCCGTCCGCTGGCCGACGACAACGAGATGGCCTTCCAGCGCGCGATGCAGTTTGTGGAGGCCACCAAGCCGGTGGCTGCCGCGCAACCTGGCGGTGAGGGCGGCGGAAAGGAGGTGGCGCGATGATGCAGATGGCTCACCCGGGGCTGCTGTGGCTCTTCGTGCTCTTTGTGCCGCTCATCGCATGGTATGTGTGGAGCTGGCGACGCAACGAGGCCACGATGCAGCTGTCCACCACCCAGGCCTTCGACGCGCTGCCCACCAGCTGGCGCGTGTGGGCCAAGCACCTGCTCTTTGCCCTGCAACTGGCCGCGCTGGGCTGCCTGATTGTGATTCTGTGCCGCCCGCAGACCCACGACAGCTGGGCCACGAGCGACGTGGAGGGCACCGACATCGTGGTGGCGATGGACGTGTCGACAAGCATGCTCGCCAAGGACTTCAGGCCCAACCGCCTCGAGGCCGCCAAAGACGTGGCCACCCGGTTCGTCGGCGGCCGCGACCACGACAACATAGGCCTGGTGCTCTTTGCCGGCGAGAGCTACACGATGGTGCCCATGACCATGGACAACGCCATGCTCGTCAACGCCATCCACGAGGTGGACACCCGCCTGCTCGAGGACGGCACCGCCATCGGCGACGGCATCGCTACATCCATCAACCGCATCAAGGACGGCAAGGCCGTGTCGAAGAGCATCATCCTGCTCACCGACGGCAGCAACAACACCGGCGTGGTGGCCCCGCTCACCGCTGCCGAGATTGCCCAGAAATATGGCATCAAAATCTACACCATCGGCGTGGGCAGCAACGGCAGCGCCCCCTATCCCGTGGCCATCGACTTTGCCGGCAACATCCAGTACCAGACGCTGCCGGTGGTGATCGACGAGGCCACACTGCGCAAGATTGCCGCCGCCACCGGTGGCAAATACTTCCGCGCCACGAGCAAGAGCGTGCTAGCCAACATCTTCAAGGAAATCGACTCGATGGAGAAGACCCACCTCGACGTGCAGCGCTTCAGCCACACCGAGGATAACTATATGCCCTGGGCGCTGGCCCTGCTGGCCTGCGTGCTGCTGGCCGTGCTGATGCGCTACACCGTGCTGCGCCATGTGCCATAACGGAGAACTGAAAACGGAGAACTGAAAACGGAGAACAATGTTCGGTTTTGCTAATCCCCAATATCTTTACCTGCTGCTGTTGCTGCCCGCGATAGTGGCATTGTTCTGGTTGTCGCGCCGCAAGCGTCAGCGCCAGTTGGCGCGCTTCGGCCGGCCCGAAGTCGTGCAGGAACTCATGCCCGACGTGTCGGCCTACAAGCCCTGGGTGCGGCTGACGCTTGAGCTGCTGCTGGTGACGCTCGTGGTGGTGATGCTGGCGCGCCCCCGCGCCGGGGCGGCTCCCACGTCGACCACCATCCACGGCATCGAGATGATGGTGGCCATCGACATTTCGAACTCGATGAACGCCAGCTCGACCGACAACCCGCAGGACGTGTCGCGCCTGCAACGCGCCAAGATGATCCTCGAGAAAATCATCGCCCGCTCGCATGGCGACAAGGTGGGCCTGATCGCCTTTGCCGGCAATGCCTACATGCAGATGCCCATGACCAGCGACGCCAGCTCGGCGAAACTCTTCCTGAACGGCATCAGCACCAGCCTGGCCCCCACGCAGGGCACCGCCATCGGCACCGCCATCGACATGGCCTGCGAGTCGTTCTCGCAGAGCAAGAAGTCGCAAAAGGCCATCATCGTGATCACCGACGGCGAGAACTTCGAAGACGACGCCGTGGGCGCGGCCCAGAGGGCGCAGAAAAACGGCATCCAAGTCTATGTGGTGGGCGTGGGCAGCGCCAACGGCGCCCCCATCCCCATGCCCGAAGGCGGCTACCTGACCGACGACAGCGGCCAGCCGGTGACCACCTACCTGAACGAGCAGATGGCGCAGCAGATTGCCGACGCCGGCGATGGCATCTATGTGAACGGCAGCGCCAACGACGCCGTCGAGACCCTCAACGACGCCCTCGACAAGCTGGCCAAGACCGACCTGGCCTCTGTGGCCTACTCGCAGCACGACGAGCAATTCCCCGTCTTTGCCTGGATGGCCGTGCTCGTGCTGCTGGCCCTCATGATTCTGCTCGAACGCAAGAATCCGTGGCTCAACCAGTTCAACTTCTTCACCAAGAACAATGAAAACGCCTGATTTCAAAATTCTCCTACTCGCGCTGGTGCTGCTGTTCAGCGCCCTTCCAGCGGCCAGCACCCCAGCCAGCGATGAGATGCCCACCGTGAAAAAGGAGCGCAACCACATCCGCAGCGGCAACAAACTCTACAAAGCCAAGCGCTATGCCGAGGCCGAGGTCGAGTACCGCAAAGCCCTGCAGGAGGCTCCCACGTCGGCCATCGCACAGTTCAACCTGGCCACGGCCTTGATGCGCCAGGGCAGCGCCACCGCCAAGCAGCAGGGCAAGGACGACCCCATGAGCGAGGCCCAGGCACTGCTCGACAACCTGGTGCAGCATTGCCCCAACCGCGACCTGCGCGGCAAGGCGGCCTACGACCTGGGCAACATCGCCTACGCACAGCAAAACTGGGCGCAGGCCATCGAGCACTACAAAGAGGCCCTGCGCTGCAACCCCGACGACGACCACGCGCGCGACAACCTGCGGCTGGCCCAGCTCAAAAAACAGCAGCAAGACAAGCAGGACAAAAACAAAAATCAGAACAAAGACCAGAACCAAGACAAGGACAAGCAGGACAAGGACAAACAGAACCAAGACAAACAGAATCAAGACAAACAGAACCAGGACAAGCAGAACCAGGACAAACAGAACCAGGACAAGCAAAATCAAGACAAGCAGGACCAAGACAAGCAGAACCAGGACAAGAATCAGCAGAATGGCCAGCAGCCCAACCAGCGCGGCATGAGCCAGCAGAACGCCGAACAGGTGCTCAAGGCCATGCAGGACCAGGAGCGCAACACCCAGCAGCGCGTCAAGGCCCGGCAGGCACAGCAGCGGCGAGGCGAACGAGCGCGCACCAACCACAAGTGGTAGACCCCGCGCCCAACCATCGCAACATTTCTCAACTCCAACCCACGTGAACCAAATGTTCAACATCAAGCCTATATTCCTCACCCTGGCGCTGGCCGTGCTAGCCATGGCGGCGAAAGCAGCACCGACGTTCACCGTGCAGGCTCCGCGACAAGTGGTGGCCGGCAACAAATTCAACGTCACTTTCGTGCTGCGCAACGGCGAGGGCAGCAATTTCACCCCGCCCGAAGTGGCCGGCGCCACCAAAATCTATGGTCCCGGCAAATCGACAAGCTACAGCTCGTCGTGGGTGAACGGCAAGACGAGCAGCTCGTCGTCGGAACAATACACGATGCTCTACAAGGCCAATCAGACCGGCCGGCTGCACATCGGCGCGGCGAGCATCGTGGTCAACGGCCACACGATGCACACCAATCCAGTGACCATCGAGGTGGTGGCCGGCGGCAGCCAGCAGCGCGACGAGGACGACTACCCGCAGCGCCGAGGCGGGGTGCAGTACAACGACCCCAGCACGCAGAGCGCCGAGCGTGCCGTGACGGGCAACGACATCTTCGTGCGCATCGAGATGTCGAAGCCGCGCGTGTTCGAGCAGCAGGCAGTGGTGTGCACCATCAAGCTCTACACCAAGTATCAGGTGTCGCAGTTCATGCCCACGCAGCAGCCGTCGTTCGACGGATTCCTCATCGAGGAGATACCCATGCAGCCCAGCCTGAACAATGTGGAGACCGTCAACGGCCAGCAATACATGGTGGCCATCCTCAAGAAGTGCCTGCTCTATCCGCAGCAGTCGGGCAAGCTCACCATCACCTCGGGCAACTACGACGTGAACGTGGTGCAGTATGAGCAATACCGAACCGTGTTCGGCACGCTGCAGCAGCCCGTCGAGAAGAGCCTGAAGGTGCAGTCGAACACGGCCACGGTCAACATTCTGCCGCTGCCCGAGCCCCGTCCGGCCTCGTTCACCGGCGCGGTGGGCAAGTTCAGCGTGCGCACGGCACTCAAGCCCGAACAACTCAAGACCTACGCCGCCGCCACCTACAGTTACATCATCAGCGGCACGGGCAACATCAAGTATGTCAAAGCACCCGAGTTGCAGTTGCCCAAGGAGATGGACGTCTACGACCCCAAGACCACTGCCGACGCCAAGACCACCGGCACCGACATGACCGGCACGATGACCATCGACTACCCGTTCATCCCGCAGTTTGCGGGCCGATTCGAGATTCCCGCGGGCGAGTTCACCTATTTCGACCCCGAAACCGAACGCTACGAGACGCTACAGATTCCCGGCCGCTCCATCAACGTGGCCAAGGGCGAGGGGGCACCGTCGAACCACTACCGCATCCAGAACATGGACATCCGCCCCATAGCCCGTGGCGACCTGGGGCTGAGCAAGGAGCGCAACTACATGGTGGACCGTTGGACCTACTGGCTGTGGTACGCCGTGCCGCTGCTGGCACTGTGCGGCGTGCTGCTCTACTACCGCAAGCAGCTACGCGAACGCGCCGACGTGACGCGCATGCGCACCAAGCGAGCCAGCAAGGTGGCCCAGCGACGGCTCAAGCAGGCGCGGCGCTTCATGGAGCAGGGCAACCGCGACGGCTTCTACGCCGAGACGCTCAGCTCGCTTTGGGGCTACCTGAGCGACAAGCTCTCTATTCCCGTGTCGGAGCTGAGCAAGGACAACATACAGGCCGAGCTGGAGACCTACGGCGTCGACGCGCCGCTGCGCGAGCGCACCATGGCGCTGCTCGACAAGTGCGAGTTTGCGCAATACGCCCCCGAGCTGGCCGAGCAAGACCTGCGCCAGGTGTGGGACGAGGCCGCCGGTGTGATCGACAGCCTCGAGAGTGTGAAACGAGCCAAAACCGCTGCATCATGAACCCCATCAAGTCATCGCCTATGAACGAAAACTGCCTGCGCTGGGCAAGCGTGCTGCTATGCCTGCTCGCCTTCGCCACGATGAGCGCCAGCGCACTCACCGACCGCGCCGCCAAGGCCTACGACCAGGAACTCTACACCGAAGCGCTGAAGCTCTATCAGCAGGCCGAGCAGCAGGAAGGCACATCGGCCGCGCTGCTGGTGAACATCGGCGACACCTACTACCGGCTCAAGGACACGGGCCACGCCATCGTGAGCTACGAGCGCGCCCTGCTGCTCGACCCCGGCAACAGCGACGCCCGCAACAACCTCAGCTTCGTGCGCCAGAAGGCCGGCCTGCCCGACGAGTCGGGCACGTCGATACTGGGCATCTGGGCCGACCAGGCGGTGAGCTGCTTCGCGTCGAACACCTGGGCCGTGCTGGCCATTACCAGTTTCCTGGCACTGCTGCTGGCCGTGGCGCTCTATGTGTTTGCCCACCGCGTGCTGCTGCGCAAGGTGGGCTTCTTCGGGGCCATCGTGCTGCTCGCGGCCACCATTCTGGCCAACGTGGGGGCCTTCGTGACCCACCACCGTGCCACGCGCCACGACACCGGCATCGTGATGGCCCAGAAAGCCACGCTGGGCACATCGCCGCGCACGCCGGGCCCCAGCGAAGTGGCCTTCGAACTGCCGCAGGGGCGCAAAGTGGCGCTCGGCGACTCGGTGCGCGTGGGCCAGAACCTGTGGCTGCACGCCACCACCCCCGACGGCCGACAAGCCTGGATCAACGCCGCCGACATCGAAATCATCTGACACACCGTTCATCCGCACCGCCAAACCGAAAACCCCAAACCGATGATCACCTATCTTGACCACCTCGACCGCGAACTGCTGCTGGCTGTGAACGGCCTCCACACCAGCTACCTCGACCAGTCGATGTGGCTCACATCGAGCCGCCTGTCGTGGGTGCTGATTCTGATTGCCTTTCTGCTGGCCTTGCGCAACAAAGGCTGGCGCCAAGCGGCGGTGGCCATCGCCGCCGTGGCACTGACGGTGCTCCTTGCCGACCAAGTGGCCTCGGGCCTGATCAAGCATGCCGTGGAGCGTCTGCGGCCCACGCACGAGCCAGAGCTGGCAGGCATGGTGCACCTGGTGAAGGGCTACACCGGCGGTCGGTTCGGCTTTGTGTCGAGCCATGCGGCCAACAGTTTCGGGGTGGCGATGGTCGTAGGCCTGACGATGCGTAGCCGCCGCGCGCTGTGGGCGCTCATGGCGTGGGCTGCGGTGCAGTGCTACAGCCGCATGTACATGGGCGTGCATTACCCTGGCGACATCGTGGGCGGCATGGTGGTGGGACTGCTGGCGGGATGGCTCGTCTACAAGCTTTGGCACTACGCCCAGCGCCGGTGGATGCACACCGACGGCCGCGTGTTTGCCGAAGCCGACGGCACCCTCATCGCGCAAGAGGTGATGGTCACCATCATCGTCATCGCCATCATGGCGCTATGCATGCCGAGTGTGCTCTAGAGGCAACCAATCATCAACTATCAATCCACCTTCCAACCATCAAACATCCCCACAATCATGTCACGCATCATCACATTCAACGAACTCCGCCGCATCAAGAACCAATTGCCCGAAGGGTCGATTCACCAGATTGCCGACCGGCTGAACCTGCCGGTGGCCTCGGTGCGCAACTACTTTGGCGGCACTAACTACGACCAGGGCACCAACATGGGCATCCACATCGAGCCGGGTCCCGACGGCGGCTATGTGTCGCTCGACGACCCCAAGATTCTCGACATGGCCCTGGAACTGCTGCAGCATGACTGAATCAATCAGCCTCAAGCTGTGGGGGTTCTTCCTGCTGCTTGCCACACTGGCGCTCTTCGCCGTGTCGCCCGACTCCTACACTCACGACCTGTGGTGCCACGGCGACTCGGCGTGGTTTTTCATGTGCGGTGAGTCGTGGATGCGCGGACTGGTGCCTTACGACGACTTCACCGACAGCAAGGGGCCGCTGCTCTGGCTCGTCTACGGCCTGGGCTACCTGATCAGCCACCACGACTACACGGGCGTGTTCTGGCTCAGCTGCCTGGTGTATGCCGCCACCTATGCGGGCCTCTACCGCATTGCGCTCACCTATCTGCACAGCCGCCGCTGGGCCTTGATGGCGACGGTGGCCATGACGCCGGTGCTCTTTTTCCCGTGGGTGCACTACGAGGTGCGCTGCGAGGACTACAACATGATGCTCGTAGTGGTGGCGCTGGCCGAGGTCACCGCCCTGCTCGAGGGGCAGGGCCACCACTGGCGGCGCACCGCGCTGACCGTTGGGGCCTGTGCGGCCGCCACGCTGCTGATCAAGTACAACATCACTCCGCTGTTCGCGGTGCTGGCCGCGTTTGTGGCCGTCGAAGCCTGGCGCCGCCAGGCGGGTGTGGTGCGTGTGGTGGCGCTCATGGCGGCCGGGGCGGCGCTGGTGCTGGCCCCGTTTGTGATGTGGATGCTCATCGCAGGCAACTTCGACGACTTCGTGCGTGAATATTTCGTGAACACATTCACCGTGGTGAGCGACTCGCAGACGTCGCTCGGCGGCTCGCTGCGGCACCTGCTGCGCTACTGGCGCTCGCTGGCCCCCGTGATTGGTGCGGCGGCTCTGGGCGGGGTGGCCATGCTGACGCTGCCGTTGCGCCACCGGCTGCTGCCCCTCACGGTGGTGGCTGCGGTGGTGGCGCTGTCGATGGTGCATGCCACATGGACATTCCACTACGGCATGTGCCTGGCGCTGCCCGTCTACGCCCTCATCGCCCTCTGCCGCCAGCTGCATGACCAGCCGCGATGGCAGGCGGCACTGACCTCGAAGGCGGCGCTGCTGACGGGATTCATCGCCGTGCTGGCGCTCACCGTGGGCATCAACGTGTACCGCAACGGCGAGGCCCTGTTCTACAAGCGCGACCCGCGAAGCGCCGACATGCAGTGGTTCACCGCGCTCATGAGCCAGGTGGAGCGGCCCAAGGTGATGTACTACTTCACCGGCCCGTCGCCCGAGCACGGCATCCAGGTCGACGCCGTGCCGGCCTGCCGCTACTGGGCCTCGCAATCGGGAGCCACGCCGCTCATGGACAACGAGCAGCGCATGGTGGCACGCAACGGCGGCGCCGACCTCCTCTTCGCCCTGGCCGACACCGAGGCCCGCGACACACCCG
>CAMVDK010000073.1 GCA_947166165.1 uncultured Porphyromonadaceae bacterium | reverse complement strand
GTGAGTTCGCGGTGGCCCTCGTAGTGCGAGTGGAAATGCTTGGTCACCACCCTCGGGTCGCGGCCCATGTGGCCATAGGCCGCCGTCTCCTCGTAGATGGGGTTGCGGAGTCCCAGCTCGCGCTCGATGGCGGCCGGGCGCAGGTCGAAGAGTTGCTCGAGTCGCTGCGCGATTTCGGCGTCGCTCATCGGCACGCGCGCCGTGCCGTAGGTGTTCACATAGAAGCTCACCGGCGCGGCCTCGCCGATGGCGTAGCTCACCTGGACGAGCATTTCGCGGGCTATGCCGGCGGCCACGGCGTTCTTGGCGATGTGGCGCACGGCATAGGCCGCGCTGCGGTCCACCTTGCTCGGGTCCTTGCCGCTGAAGGCACCGCCGCCGTGAGCGCCCCGGCCGCCGTAGGTGTCGACGATGATTTTGCGCCCCGTCAGTCCGGTGTCGCCATGCGGGCCGCCAATCACGAATTTGCCGGTGGGATTCACATGCAGCTTGTAGTCGGCCTCGAAGAGTTGCTGCACCTCGTGGGGCAGTTGTGCCACCACGCGTGGCAGCAGGATGTGGCGCACGTCCATCTTGATGCGGTCGAGCATCGCCTGGTCGGCCTGTTCCTGTGCCTCGCGCGAGCCGTCGATGGGCTGGACAAAGTCGTCGTGCTGCGTGCTCACCACGATGGTGTGCACGCGCACCGGGCGGTGGGTTGTGCCGTCATACTCCACGGTCACCTGGCTCTTGGCGTCGGGGCGCAGGTAGGGCATCTCGCGGCCCTCGCGGCGGATGGCCGCCAGTTCCCACAGGATGCGGTGCGAGAGGTCGAGCGTGAGCGGCATCAGGTTGGGCGTCTCGTCGCAGGCATAGCCGAACATCATGCCCTGGTCGCCGGCGCCCTGCTCGTCGGCCGTGGCGCGCACCACACCGCGGTTGATGTCGGGCGACTGCTCGTGAAGCGCGTTCAGGATGCCGCACGACGAGCCGTCGAACATGAGTGCGCTGCGGTTGTAGCCAATGCGGTTGATCACTGCGCGCGCGGTCGTCATCAGGTCGACATAGGCCTGGCTGTTCACCTCGCCGGCAATCACCACCTGGCCGGTGGTCACAAGTGTTTCGCAAGCCACCTTCGACTGCGGGTCGTAGGCCAGAAACTGGTCGAGGATGGCGTCGCTGATTTGATCGGCAACCTTGTCGGGGTGCCCTTCCGAAACTGATTCGGACGTGAAAAGGTAATTCATTTTTCCATACGTTTTTAATGTGGAAAAATGCTAAGGTAGAGGATAATACGTAGGTGTGGATTATCGCAGTTTTAGCATTTTTTTGAGTGGTTGCAAGCAGCCAAATTTCTCCACTGGGTTAATAAATCGCCGCAAAGGTACTGCTTTTCCGTCAAACTGCAAAATGCGCAGCCATATTTTTCCCGCCACCAAGCCCGAATTGTGCATTGCGCATTGTGAATTGAGCATTATAAAAGGGAACTATCTACTTGTTGTCCCCAAGTCAGGCCTTGAAAATGGTGAGCGAGAGTGTGTTGGAACCGTGAAAGGAACGCGGAATTGCCCGAAGGGCAACATTTTTATAACCCTGGGTCACCGCGCAGCGGTGACCCAGGGGAAAGGATGCAATCAAAGCGCCTCTGAAGGAGGCCACACGAGTGTGAGGGGGAATACCGCAGCCACAGTGGCCTCCTCCAGAGGCATTTATGCCAGCTGATGCCTCCCCGGGCCAACGCTGCGCGTTGTTCCGGGGTTATCCAGATACAGCCCTCCGGGCTTTCCAGTTTGCGTTATTCATGGATGGGGACAGCAAGTATATAATTCCAGTGCAAAAAATGAGCATTGTGCATTGCGCATTGTGCATTATTTACTAATTTTGCAGTTTAAAAGTAGAATACACCCATTTCTGTTATGAAACTGACAACTGTGATAGTGGGGCTCGGGCTTTCGCTGCCTCTGGCCGCAGTGGCCGGACCCACCTTGATGAACAGCGACGCGCAAGGCTTTCTCGAGCGTGGACGCCTGATGTATGAAAGCCGCAACTACGTCGGAGCCATCGACCAGCTCACGCACTTGCTCGAGATGCCCGCCGAGGCCGACCTCGTGGAGCAGGCCGAGCTGCTCATCGCACTGAGCCGCTTTGAGCGTGGCGAGGCCGAGAGCCTCGACCGGCTGCTGGCCTTCATCGAAGAGCATCCCACCTCGCTCATGGCGCAGCGGGCGCAGATGAAGATAGGCGACTACTATTTCTACCGCGGGCAATGGGACAACGCGCTGCTGAGCTACTCACTCGTCAGGCCCAACGCCCAGGATCTGGACCAGAACGAGAACCTGCTCTACCGCAAGGCCTACTGCAACCTGCGCCTGGGGCGCTACGAGCAGGCCGAGCCGCAGTACAACCGGCTGGCGCAGACGCGGCGCTTTGGCGACGCGAGCATCTTCTACAAAGCCTATATCGACTACGCCGAGGGCCGGCACGACATGGCCATCGACCGCTTCCAGCACATCGACCCGAACACCGAGCTGGGCTATCAGGCGCAGTACTACATCACGCAGATCAAGTACAACCGCAAGCAATACGACGACGTGATTGCCGCCGGCAGCCAGCTGCTCTCGGAGGACAACAACGACTACTTCACCGCCGAGCTCAACCGCATGGTGGGCGAGAGCTACTACCACAAGGGCAACCGCACGCAGGCGCGCACCTATCTGCGCCGCTACTTCGACAGTCCCGAAGGCGACATCTACCGCACTGCCGGCTACACGATGGGTGTGCTCGACTTCGACGACGGCAACTACCGGCAGGCGCTCGACGAGATGATGCTCGCCACCGACCAGACCGACGCCCTGGCGCAGAGCGCCTGGCTCTACATCGGTCAGTGCCGGCTCAAACTCGGCGACCAGAACGCCGCCGCGCGCGCTTTCGAGCAGGCGGCCTCGATGGACGCCGACCGGAGCGTGCGCGAAACGGCCTTCTACAACTACGCCGTGGCGCAGCACAAGGGTGCCAAGACCCCCTTCGGACGGAGCATCGACATGTTTGAGCAGTTTCTCAACGACTACCCCGACTCCAAGTACAAGAACCAGGTGGAGGGCTACCTTGTCGACACCTATTTCACCACCGGCGACTATGCCAAGGCGCTGGCCAGCATCGAGCGCATACGCCGCCCTGGCGAAAAGGTGCTCCGCGCCAAGCAGAACGTGCTCTACAACCTGGGCGTGCAGGCCCTGAACAACAACCGCAACAGCGAGGCCATCGACTACTTGCAGCAGGCCGTCAAGCTGGGCAGCCACGACAAGGCCGTGCTGGCCGAGAGCCGGCTCTGGCTCGCCGAGGCTCAGTACCGCGCCGGCAATTTCAAGGAAGCCACCAGCAACCAGATGGCCTATGTGAACGCCACCGGCAAGAACGACGACAACTACGGCATCGCGCAGTACAACCTCGGCTACTCGCTCTACCAGCAGCGGCGCTACACCGAGGCGCGCACCGCCTTCCAGAACGCCCTGGCCAGCAAGACCCTCTCGGCCGATCTGCGGGCCGACGCCTACAACCGCCTCGGCGACGTGAACTACTATCTCCAGGACTTTGCCACCGCGCAGGCCAACTACGACCAGGCCATCAAGGCCGACAAGAACGCCTCAAAGGACTATGCCATGTACCAGAAAGGCGTCATGATGGCATTGAGCAAGCAGTATGCGCAAGCCGTAGGCCAGTTCGACGAGCTGCTCAAGACCTACCCCAAGTCGCAGTACGCCCCCCAGGCCATGTTTGAGAAGGCCGCAGCCCTCGCGGTGCAGCACCGCACCGCCGACGCACTGGCCACCTACGACGCCCTGCTCAAGGCCTACCCCAAGAGCGCCGAGGCACGCAAGGGACTGCTCCAGACGGCCATGATCAACAAGAACGACGGCAACGACGAGGCCGCCATCGAGGCCTATAAGAAGGTCATCCGTTCCTACCCCTCGAGCCAGGAGGCACAGGCTGCCGCCGAGGACCTCAAGCTCATCTACGCCGACCGGGGACAACTGCCGCAGCTGCAAAAGTTCCTCGCCGCCATCCCCAACGGGCCGCGCATCGACGTGAGCGAACTCGACCGGCTCAACTTCGAGGCCGCCGAGAAACTCGCCATCGACTCCAAGCCCGACATCACCAAGATGCGCGAATATCTGGCTGCCAACCCCAACGGGGCCTACGCCGCCAAGGCGAAATACTACATCGCCCGGCACGCCTACAATGCCGGGCACCTCGACGAGGCGCTCGCCGGGCTCAACGACGCACTCAAGGCCGGCAGCGACGCCAGCTTTGCCGACGACGCCATGGCCATGCGGGCCGACATACTCATGCGGCAAGGCAAGCACGCCGACGCACTCAAGGCGTTCCAGACCCTGGCCGAGCAGGCGTCGACCGACGACACCCGCACCATCGCCCAGCTCGGAGCCCTGCGGGCCGCCAGGCAGCTAGGCCGCTGGGCCGATGTCAAGAAGACTGCCGCCGAGCTGCAAAGCCGGGGCGGGCTCACGGCCGCCGAGGAGCGCGAGGTGACCATGGCCGCCGCCATCGCCGCCCACAACACCGGCGACACCAAGACCGCCGAGGCCAAGCTCAAGCAGCTCGCCGCCGACCCGCTCAACGAGCAGGGCGCACAGGCCGCCGTCGAACTCGCCACCCTGCAGTATGAGGCCGGCAACTACAAGGCCGCCGAGAAGACCCTCAACGCGCTCATCGACTCCGGCACGCCGCACCACTACTGGCTCGCGCGCGGATTCCTCGTCATGAGCGACGTCTTCGTCAAGCAAGGCAAGAAGAGCGACGCTCGCGACTATCTCCAGAGCCTCAAGAACAACTATCCCGGCAAGGAGAAAGACATCGCCGACGGCATCGAGTCGCGACTCAATGCGCTCAAAAAGAAATGATTCACATCGGCCGCATTAGTCAATCCGCACTCAGCGCAACACCCTCACCCATCATCCCTAAGCATATGTTCAAGATGAAAAAGCAACTCTATATCGCCGCCGCACTGGCCATAGCCGCTTTCACGGCAACCGCACAGCAGACCAACGGCTCGCAAGGGCAGCAGCAGGAACTCCACAAGGAAATCACCCTTGAGAAGGACTTTGTGCCCGTCGAGAAGAAGGCCCAGAAGAAGAACACCCTGCCCACGGTGAAAAAAGCCGCCGCCCCGGCGCGCACCGACGTCAGCTTCAGCGACTGGGCCAAGCCCATCGACGTGCCCACGTCGATTCCCACCATGATGCCCTACGGCTACCGCACCGCCCACAACTTCAGCGACAAGCGCGGATACCTGGGCCTGGGCGGCGGCATGGCGGCCAACTTTGCCGCCAGCGCCGGCTACCGCATCATCGACGCGACCAACCTCACCCTGGGAGCCTGGCTGCAGCACAACAGCACCTGGACCGCCAAGAACTCCACCAGGCTCATCACCATCGACGACCAGCGCACCAAGCAGGAGTTCAACGACAACCTCATCGGCCTCGACCTCATGAGCCGGCTGCGCCACGGCACCCTCACCGCGGGCGTGCGCGGACACTTCGACAGCTTCAACTACTACGGTGGCAACGACCAGCCCGTCGGCACCATTGCCAAGCCCGGCTCCAGCTTCCTGCCCTACGACAGCACACAGACCTTCCTCGAACTCGGCGTGCGCGCCGCCTGGCAGGGACTCACCCTGCTCGCCGACCGCGAGCTGGCCTACGGGGCATCGGCCAGCTTCAATCACGCCAGCTACGACAAAGCGCGGCCCCTGTCGGCCTTCACACGCGGCGCCAAGGAGAACCTGCTTTCGCTGGCCGTAGATGGAGACTACCGGCTCAACGAAGCCACCCACGTGGGGCTCGAACTCCTGGGCGACTACGTCAACGAGCGCCGCTCGCCCATCGTCACCCCCGCCGGCCACACCGCGGTGGTGAGCGACAGCTACTTCGTGACCACCATCACCCCCTACTTTGCCTGGCAGAACACCACCGCTCGCTTGCGTGTGGGCGCACAACTGCTGCTGGGCGACCTCCGCCTGCGTGAGTTCAAGGAGAACACCGAGGACCGCGCCAGCGGCACCCGCTTCCACATCGCGCCCGACGTGCAGTTCGACGTCAACTTCACCGACGGCGCCGCCTTCTACCTCGAAGTGGGCGGCGGGAAGACGCTCAACACCCTCACCGAGCTTGCTGCCGTCAACCGCTACAGCGACCCTAACGCCTGCCACCGCTTCAACACCTTCTCGCCTTTCGACGCCGAGGCCGGATTCAAAATCGGTCCCTTCGCAGGATTCGCCGCGCGCGTCTTTGGCGGCTACGGCTTCTTCAAGGGCGACCTCAATGCCATTATCCCGCAAGAACAGCTGGCCACCACCCCGGCCAGCGATGGCACATCTACCACCATCCTCACGCCCTCGGCCATGCGCTTCAGCCGCTATGCCACCTTCAAGTTCCGAGGCATGAAGGTGGGAGGCGAGCTGGCCTACCGCTATCGCTCGCTCATCGACGCCAAAGCCAGCATCATCTACGCACCCGCGGGCGACCACATCAGCCGCAATGGCTGGAACAAGGGCTATCCGCTCGACGGCTTCGACGGCGCCGGACTTGTGGCGGCTTTCAAACTCAAAGTCACCCCCATCCGCCAGCTCGACATCGACCTCGGCCTCGACTGGCGCGGCAATCGCTCGGTCATGCTCGAGTGGCCTGCCGACCCCGCCGTCGTGGCACCCGAATGCGTGGCACTCAACGACTACAGCTGGTTCGACCTCAACGACGCCGTCGACCTCCACGCCGGCGCCAGCTGGAAGTTCGACCGCACGCTCACACTGTGGGCACGCGCCAGCAACCTGCTCAACCGCCGCTGGGACGTCATGCCCGGCATGGGAGCGCAGAAGCTCAACATCATGGGCGGATTCTCGCTCGTGTTCTAAACAAAAAAATCTAGGAGAACTAGATAAACTAGGAAAACTAGAAAAACTAGAAAATAGAGAAAATCCAGCCCCCTCTCAAAAAATGCTATATGGAAAACAAACGCGTCTACCTCTGTCTGGCTCACATGAGCGGCAATGAAATGAAATACATCCAAGAGGCCTTCGACACCAACTGGGTGGTGCCCCTGGGTCCTAACGTCGACGCTTTCGAGGCCGACCTCGAGGCCATGGTAGGGCAAGGGCGTCATGTGGTGGCGCTGGCCAGCGGCACAGCCGCCATCCATCTGGCGCTTGTCGGGCTCGGGGTGGGCCCGGGCGACGAGGTCGTGTGCCAGTCGATGACCTTCAGCGCCAGTGCCAACCCTATCGTCTACCAGGGCGCCACTCCCGTGTTTGTCGACAGCGAGCGCGACACCTGGAACATGGACCCCGACCTGCTCGAAGAGGCCATCCGCGACCGCATCGCCCGCACCGGACGGAAGCCGAAAGCCATCATCCCCGTCCACCTCTACGGCATGCCCGCCCGCATCGACGACATCATGGCCGTTGCCCGGCGCTATGGCATCCCCGTTGTCGAGGACTCGGCCGAAGGCTTCGGCTCGCGCTACCGCGACCAGGAAGTGGGCACCTTCGGCGACTATGGCATCATGAGTTTCAACGGCAACAAGATGATTACCACCAGCGGTGGCGGCGCGCTCGTGTGCAGCACCGAGGAGCAGAAGCGGCAAGCCATGTTCTACGCCACCCAGGCGCGCGAGTCGGTGCCCTACTACCTCCACAAGCACATCGGCTACAACTACCGCATGAGCAACATCTGCGCCGGCATCGGGCGCGGACAGATGACCGCCCTGCAGCAGCACCTGGCCTGGCACCGGCACATGTGCCAGTGCTATGTGGAGCTGTTCGACGGCATCGACGCGGTCACCGTGCACGTCAACCCCGACAGCCGGTTCGACTCCAACTACTGGCTCAACACCATCCTCATCGACCCCACCAAGACCAGCGTCACGCCCGAGCAGCTCCGGCTCGCACTCGACGCCGCCGGCATCGAAAGCCGCCCGCTGTGGAAGCCGATGCACACGCAGCCCGTGTTCAGCGGTGCGCCGGCCTACGTCAACGGAGTGAGCGAGCACCTCTTCGCGCACGGCCTCTGCCTGCCCAGCGGCCCCTGCGTCACCGACGACGACGCGCAGCGC
This sequence comes from uncultured Porphyromonadaceae bacterium, assembly GCA_947166165.1. Classification (GTDB taxonomy): domain Bacteria; phylum Bacteroidota; class Bacteroidia; order Bacteroidales; family Muribaculaceae; genus Sodaliphilus. The sequence continues at coordinate 4,205 of CAMVDK010000073.1, read as the reverse complement.
ATAGCCAGCATCATCAAGCAGCAACTCGCACGATAATATCTGCCATGCCTGTCGACAAACTCCAGCAAGACGACGAGCGGTGGATGCGGCTCGCCATCGACGAGGCCCACCGTGCGCTCGAGCGCGAAGAGGTGCCCATCGGCGCCGTGGTGGTGAGCCGTGGCCGCATCATCGGACGCGGGCACAACCTCACCGAGACACTCACCGATGTCACCGCCCACGCCGAGATGCAGGCCATCACCGCCGCCGCCACCACCCTCGGCGGAAAATACCTCACCGACTGCACGCTCTACGTCACCGTGGAGCCATGCCTCATGTGCGCCGGCGCGCTGGCCTGGAGCCAGATTTCGCGCATCGTGTATGGCGCTCCCGACCCCAAGCGCGGCTATCACACCCTCTGCCAGCAACCCTTCCACAAGAAAACCACCGTCACCGCCGGTGTCCTCGCCGACGAGTGCGCTAAACTCCTGACCGATTTTTTCAAAAACAAACGATGAGACCCCATCTGCTACTCACCGCCCTGCTCCTGGCCTTCGCCTTCTCCTGCTCTCTGGCCCAGGGCTACGACGCTCCGCCGCAGGCCGACACCGTAAAGGTGCACTCTGCCAAGATGAACCGCGACATCACCACCGTGGTCATCGTGCCCGAACAGTACTTCGACCCCGACCTCCAGGACCAGCTCTACCCCGTCATTTACCTCCTCCACGGCGCCACCGGCAGCTACCGCGACTGGCCCGTGAAGGCCGACCTCGACGACATGGCCAGCGACTTCAGCGTCATCGTCGTCTGTCCCGACGGGCAGGACAGCTGGTACTTCGACTCGCCCATCGACCCCGCCTTCCAGTTCGAGACCTTCGTCTCGAGCGAGCTCGTGGACTACGTCGACCACCACTACCGCACCATTGCCGACCGCACCATGCGCGCCATCACCGGCCTGAGCATGGGCGGCCACGGCGCGCTCTGGAACGCCTGGCGCCACCCCGACGTGTTTGCATCGTGCGGTAGCATGAGCGGTGGGGTGGACATCAGCAAGTTCCCCGGCAAATGGCACATCGCCGACCGCCTCGGCTCCTACGACAGCAACCCGCAGCAGTGGGCCGACCATTCGGTGGTCAGCCTCGTGCCACGGCTCAAGAAGCGCCAGCTCAGCATCATCATCGACGACGGCACCGACGACATCTTCTATCAAGTCAACCTCGACCTCCACCGGGCGCTCCTCGACGCCGGCATCGCCCACGACTTCACCATCCGCCCCGGCAGCCACTCCTGGGACTACTGGCTCAACTCGCTCGACTACCACTTCCTCTTCTTCAGCAAAGCATTCGCCGCTGCCAGCGGCAACTAGCCGCGCGCCCCTCTCGTCTCGACGGCGGCTTGTGGCTAGGTCAAGCGGTTTGGCCCACTTCGCGACAGAATATTATATAGACAATCAAATATCAAGTCATTATGTTTGAGAATCAACCCAAAGGGCTTTACGCCCTTGCGCTGGCCAACACGGGCGAGCGCTTCGGCTACTACACGATGATTGCCGTGTTCGCGCTCTTCCTGCGCGCGAACTTCGGCCTGGAGCCCGGCACTGCCGGACTCATCTACAGCTCGTTCCTGATGCTGGTCTACTTCCTGCCGGTGGTCGGCGGCCTGCTGGCCGACATCTTCGGCTATGGGAAGATGGTCACCGTGGGCATCATGATCATGTTTCTGGGCTATGTGGCCCTGTCGGTGCCGCTTGGCGGCGGCGACACCGCCTTCTGGGCCATGGTGGGCGCACTGCTGCTCATCAGCGCCGGCACCGGCCTGTTCAAGGGCAACCTGCAGGTGATGGTGGGCAACCTCTACGACGACCCGCAGTACAGCGACCGCCGCGATGCCGCGTTCTCCATATTCTATATGGCCATCAACATCGGCGCCATGTTCGCCCCCACGGCGGCGGTGAAAATCATGGAGTACGCCCAGACGCACCTGGGCGTGAGCGAGGCCGACAGCTACCATTTCGCCTTCGGCGTGGCCTGTGTGTCGCTCATCTTGTCCATAGCCATCTACTACGCCTTCCGTTCCACCTTCCGCCACACCGAGCGCAGCACCATGAGCAAGGCCAAAGGCGAGGCCACCGCCGCCGAGCAGCTCGCCCCGGGCGAGACGGGGCGGCGCGTGGTGGCGCTGATTCTCGTGTTCATCGTGGTCATCTTCTTTTGGATGGCCTTCCACCAGAACGGCCTCACGCTCACCTTCTTCGCCAACGAATTCACCGCCAAGAGCGCCAGTGGCTTGCAGAGCATGGCCTTCGACGTGTGGAACCTGGTGGCCTGCATCTTCATCGTCTACGCCCTGTTCGCCGTGTTCCAGAGCAAAACGCAGCGCGCCAAGGGCATCGCGCTGGGTGTGATTGCCGCCGCTGTGGCCTTCCTGGTGTGGCGCTACTTCCAGCTGCCCGCGAGCACCAAGCTCGACGCCCCCATCTACCAGCAGTTCAACCCCTGCTTTGTGGTGGCGCTCACGCCGGTGAGCATCGCCATCTTCGGCTGGCTCGCCTCGCGCGGCAAAGAGCCCAGTGCGCCGCGCAAGATTGCCTACGGCATGCTCGTGGCCGCCGTGGCCTATGTGATCATGGCCGTGGGCTCGCTGGGGCTGCTCACCCCCAACGAGCAGCAGGCCGCCGGCGAGGCCGCCACATTCGTGTCGCCCAACTGGCTCATCGGCACCTACCTCGTGCTCACCTTCGGCGAGCTGTTGCTCTCGCCCATGGGCATCTCATTTGTCACCAAGGTGGCGCCCCCCAAGCTCAAAGGCCTGATGATGGGCGGCTGGTTTGCCAGCACCGCGCTGGGCAACTTCCTGGTCAGCGTGGGCGGATACCTGTGGGGCGACATGCCGCTGTGGCAGGTGTGGTGCGTGTTCATCGGCCTGTGCGTGCTCTCGGCGCTGTTCATGTTCGCCATGATGCGCCGCCTCGAGCAAGTGGCCAAGTGACATTGGACGAAGCGCAATACCGAATCTGTTTCAGGACGCAAAAATGCCGTTTATGGCAATTTTGCGTCCTAAAACAGATTATCAGGCGACTTTGGTCAAGCTTTGTCAATAAAAATATTCGCGCTTTTTTGTCGTTGGTAACAGAATTATTTGTACCTTTGCAGCCGGATTGACAGAGTAACAAGAAAAAGTTGCCCTTGTAGTTCAATGGATAGAACGTGGGTTTCCTAAACCTAAAATTTGGGTTCGATTCCCAGCGGGGGTACTTTGAAGCGTGAACGATGCGTTGTAACACAACAAGTTACAACGCATTTGTTGTTTTTTACTTGAACATTACTTGAACATTTTTGTTTTGCCCCTTTTTTGGGTGTGGCCATTTTTGTTCCAATGCAACATTGTCGGTTGCTGTTTTTTGCCTACATTTGCACTTGAAATCGAAAACAAAACTTCAATATACGTTTCACACGGGATTAGTGAGACTAATCTTACAAATAACGTTAGCTATGGATTGCTACTCTGAACAATACGGAGCATTTGAAGATGCAATTAGAAACCATTTAAATAATGATGTCGAGTTGTATCTTGAGAAGAAAGGCGAGAAAGACAGACTTGAAGAATTTCGTAAAATCATCTCAAGTGGGTCTTTAGATTCGCCGTCTTACATAAAAACGTATATAGGTGCAGATGACTACCTAAAAGAACTGTATTATAGATATTTCTCCGAGATTAATACAGCATTTGTGCTGTGCAGTGTTTTAGATGATTCACCCGACTTCTGCTGGATGGTAACTAAAAAAGCATTTGAGACTCTTGGCGAGTTCATTGTCTCGGATGAGGGGGTGTCTCCAGGCAACATATACAAGAAAGCACAACAGTTGCCGATGAACGTTGCAGTCGGATTCTTGATGGCATGTGCTGGCAACTCAACTATGGCGGAAAAATTAGTGTCTGCCTATAGTCAAAAACACGCCAAAGATTTCATTAATTTGATTAATGAAATCGGCATAGAATCATTTCCAAAACGCTATTCGTTACTATGTATAGCCGTAGATTATGAGTGGGCTTTAAAAGCTCACACTGCTAGAATGTCGCCGCCGCCTCTTGATAAATATATTAAAAACAATGATTATGAGTCTTATGCACATTGGATCAGTCGTATCTACACATATGTTGTTTACGATCTTTCCTAGTTTTTCACTAATTTGTACCCATAAATCATAAATTACGTTAAATCAGTT
>CAMVDK010000072.1 GCA_947166165.1 uncultured Porphyromonadaceae bacterium | reverse complement strand
GGTGCCGTGTGATTTTGGCGAAGCCGACGTAGCACATCTTTGCCAATCAGCCATCATATTTCGAGAAAATACACGCCATGATGTTGATTATTTGTCGGAATTGTTGTAAATTTGTGGATTAATTCCAAAAACTGACCGAACATGAAGCGAACAGGATTATTGGCAATCGCTGTGATAGGCTGGCTTTTGATGGATGCAGCCAGCATCACCGCCGACCAGGCTCGGACGGTGGCGCAGCAGTTTATCGCCCGCAACGCCATGCACAAAGCATCCGGCCGGCAGGGCGCGTTAAAACTTGTCAACACAACCACATCGGCTCGTGGTGAGGCAGACTATTATGTGTTCAACATCGGGATCGATGGCGGTTTCTTGATTGTCGGTGGCGACGACCAAGCTCCTGCCGTGTGGGGCTACAGCGAGGGTGGTTCTTTCGAGGCCAATCGGTTGCCCGACAACGTGCGCTGGTGGCTCGGCGAGTACCAGCGGCAGCTGCAATGGCTGCGCAACCACCCCGGCTCGCAACCCCGCAAAGCCACCAACTCCGGCACCAGCGTGGCACAACTGCTCACCACAAAATGGGATCAAAGGAGGCCATACAACGACGATTGCCCCGATATTCCTGATTCACAGAGTGCTGAGGATGTTTATTATGGCTACAACCATGCTGTGACCGGATGCGAGGCCACCGCTGTTGCCCAAATCATGAAGTATTATGAATGGCCAACAACTGGCGTCGGGCAGCATAGCTACAATTGCAATGTGGGATACGGTGACGGACTCTCCTATAGCACCACATTGAGCGCCGATTTCAGTTCCTCGGTATATGACTGGGGGTTGATGATGGATGAGTACTATTGCGATGAGGGAAAAGTTTTTTGCCGAAATGGTTCGGAGAAATATGTGGTAGCCACCCAATCCCAGCAAGATGCAGTGGCGCGGTTGATGAGCGACCTGGGCATCGCAACCAATATGCGCTATTCGGCTGAGAATTCTAGTTGCTATTTCCAGGATATAGACCTCGCGCTGAAAACCTATTTCCGTTACAGCGGTTCGTTGCATTGGTTGATTAGGAATGATTACCATGCCGACTGGGATGCGATGCTTCGCAAAGAATTGGATGCCGGCCGTCCAGTCCTGTATGCGGGTTTTCCTCAATGGGGCGGTCATCTCTTTGTTTTGGATGGTTATCGCAGCGATGGCTACTTCCACGTCAACTGGGGGTGGGGCGGATGGTGCGACGGCTATTTCTTAACCACATTGCTCAATCCGGAAGAAGATGAGGAGGGATTCAATGAGGACCAGTGGGCGCTCGTAGGCATACAGCCGGATTACAATTCAGAAACAATGGCCGTTCCAGGCGATGTGAACGGCGACCAGGTGATCGACATTGATGATTTGAACATGGTGATTAACCACATGGTCAGGAAATGCACACTCACGGGCCGTCAGTTCGAGAGTGCCGACTGCCACCGTGACGACGTGATCGACATCGACGACTTGAACTTCATCATCAATCTGATGGTTCGCAAAGGGTATTCCCACGCCACACCCATGTCGTTGGTGGTTGACCTGCGAAACGGAGGACGAGTCGTCTTTCCGCTTGCCGACAATCCCCAACTGACGTTTGAAGGCGACAATCTGCACGCCAAGTCGAAATATTATGACTATTATTTTGGACGAAACGAACTGCTGCGGCTCAGCTACGTAACGGCAACAACAGCCAGCAAGCTACCCCAAACTCACCACAATGCGGTCGGCGACAACCCTAATCAAAACGCCATCTACATCTATCGCAACGACAACGACTTCAACGCGCACCTCAACGTGGACGTGCAGCGCATCCAGTTCAGTGCGGTGGGCACCGACGGCCAGTGGTACGACAACGCCCTGGTGCAGGAGGTGTGGACTCCCGACTCGGTGTTCCGCACGCCTGTGGCCGCCGTCGATTCGGTGACCTTCCAGGCTCCGGCACCCGTCGTCAAGCAGGGCTTGTTTGTCATCACCGAGGAACATCTGCCTTACATGACCGCAGCCACCGATAGCACGCTCACCTTCAAGTCGTCGACCCCTACTGGTCTGCATCCCGTCAAGGGGCAAGTGGTCTATAGCGAACTGGAAACGGAGTGGTTCACGATGGGCTTCGCCGGCCGGGTAACGGCCACCAAGCAGAGTGACAGCGAGGTCACCTACGAGTGTGAACCGGTGAGTCCGCGCGATGTGTACGACCGCCTGGTGACCGTGGGGAAAATCGAAGCGACGGGCAACGGCGAGCAAGGTGCGCCGCGGCGCATCGCCGACGACGGCGTGATACACTCGCCGAAAATCACCATCGATGTGGGATATGAGAACTATATCAGGGTGAAAGGTTCGGCCGCGATGACGATTGACTATGCTTTCAACTTTGGTTGGGGAGGAAAGGACTTTGCCAATGTCACCCTCACCGACGAGTTGTCGCTGTCGCTTTCCACTTCCATCAAGAAAAGTTTGGGCAAGAAAAAGCACGAGCAGATGCTGCCCATTCCAGTGGGCTATATCGGCAACAAGGTGGTGGGGGCATCGGTCAACGTGGGTTTGTTCTTCGAACTCACCGGGTCGGTGGAAATGGGATTGACAATTCCATACAAAATCAAGCATATCGAGGAGTACAAGTGGTCGTCCGACGACTTCTTCCACATCAGCTACAACAAGCAGTCGGATGGTGGTTGGGGCAATCTGGGCGATGCGCTCGACGACAGCGAGTGCACGTTCAAAATCAAGGGTGGCGCAAAGTTCGGCCCCATCGTGAAGGCGTCGCTGATGATTTGGAAGCCCAAGTTCTTGAGCATCAACGCGGCGCTGAAGGGCGGTCCGGAAGTGAACGGCTCGTTTGAGTTCGATTTCAACGATCCAGACGGTTATCATGCCTACGACCTGCTGGCCAAGGACACCAAGCTCAGCACTGGCATGTATTTAGGTGTGGATGTGACTGCTCAGACGTGGAAAACGGTGTATGACGTGGCCACAATCGGCACCACGCTGTTCCCTCGCGACAGCTATCTGTTCCCACGCTTCACACAGCCCAATTTCGCCAGCCTTACCAACACCAATCCTGTCACTTGGGAAGCCGGCCTCGACCCGATGTCGGTCTACACTGTGCCATCGAACAATTTGTGGTTGCCCGGAAAGGTGGGCATCGGTCTTTATGATTCGGATGGCAACGAAATAGGAAAACGGTATTATGGTAACTGGTATTTTGGCGGCACCGAGCGTGACTGGTCAAAGAACTGGCTACAGTATAATCTTGCCGAGGACATCACACCTGGCCAGACTTACACGGTCAGACCTTTGTTCAAGCTGCTGAATCTGTTCGAGGTGAAAGGCTCGCCCGAGAGCCAGCTGACTGCACCGGCTCGTGTGCATTTCGCATCTGAATCCATCAATGTGCCAAAAGGCGCTGAATACGGCTTGCCCATCCAAGATGGTTGGGGCTATTTCGCACTGACCGACAACTCTAAGCCTTCGGTGGTGGACGCTCAAGTCTACGACTCGGGCGAAAACCATTACCTGCGATTGAAGGCACTCAAAGAGGGCGTTGCTGAACTGACGGTCACCGACCTGCGCAGCCAGCAGACGGCCAAAGTAACGGTCAATGTGCTGAAGTCGCAGTTGCTCGTCTCCACCGAGAATGTGCGGATGAACGAGGGAGAGGAAGTGCGCGTCGACGTGCTGGGAGGCAGCGGCAACTACATCGCCTCGTGCCCTGACAGCGGTATAGCCACCGCCCGAATGTGCACCGAATTTGGCATCACCGAAGGGCAAGGTGGGTGGAGTTTCACCAATCACTACGTATTGATCACCGGTGTCAAAGCCGGCGAAACCACCGTCACTGTCACCGACACACAGTCGGGCAAGACCGCCACAGTTGCGGTCACCGTTGCCGACACCGAAACCGGGCTGTCCTTGTCGAGCTACGACGTGAAGGTTATTGAGGGGAAAAGCCGTTCACCGAGAATTAATGACGGGAGTGGTTACTACACAGTCAAGTCGATGAATACGTCGATAGCAACTGCCGAAGCAAATATTTACTCGGGCGGGCGTCATTATGTGAAGATTACCGGAAAAGCTCAAGGAACCACCAAGGTCAAAGTAAAAGACAATGAGACGGGATTGATGGCTACGGTCAACGTGGAAGTGTGCAGCGCCTATGGCGATACCATGTACGGTTCTCCCTATCCCGAAGATGGGGCAGTCAATGTGAGTAGGAGTGGTTTTAATTTTTCCTGCGATGCTCCTTATGAGTATGGAGCTGTGTATCAGCTCCAATGGAGCGACAAGCCAGACATGAGCAACATCTTGACCACGGTGAACATCAGCAATCATGTGTATGCGGCATCTCCAAACTTGAGCGTTTTCCAGCCGAGCACCACCTACTATTGGCGTGTGCTGAAGTATGATTGGGATTTGGACGATTTCTTGATTATGTCGCCTGTGTGGTCATTCACCACTGCCAGTGATATGAATTGAATGGCTGCATTGACCGAGGAATGACTAATGGCAATGGAAACGAGAGCGCTTGTTGATGTGTTGCGCGAGGCGCACCACCTAGATGGCGACGGCTACGCCGCGCTGCTGACGTGCTGCACTGCCGACGCCGATTATCTGCGTGCGCAGGCCCGCGAGGTGGCGGTGCAGATGCTGGGGCGCGGCATCTTTGTGCGCGGCTTGGTGGAAATCACCAATGTGTGCCGCAACGACTGCCTGTATTGCGGCATCCGTCGCAGCAACACCGCTGTCGACCGCTATCTGCTCACGCACGAGCAGGTGATGCACTGCTGCCAGGCCGGCCATGCCATTGGCTTCCGCACCTTCGTGCTGCAAGGCGGTGAACTGCCGCGCGAGCGCGAGGCATGGATAGCCGACCTGGTGGCCGACATCCGCGCCAGCTTTCCCGACAGTGCCATCACGCTGTCGCTGGGCGAGTGGCCGCGCGAGGCTTATGCCCGGTGGCGCGCGGCCGGCGCCGACCGCTACTTGCTGCGCCACGAGACGCACAATGCGGCCCATTATGCCTCGCTGCATCCGGCGGACATGTCGCAGAGCAACCGATTGTCGTGTCTTGACAATTTGATGGTGCTCGGATTTCAAGTAGGCACAGGCATCATGGTGGGCAGTCCGGGGCAGACCATCGAGCATCTGGTGGAGGACATCCAGTATATCGAGCGCCTGCGTCCGCACATGGTGGGGTTGGGGCCGTTTGTTCCGCAGCACGACACGCCGTTGGGCTGCCATCCTGTGGGCAGCGTCGACCTCACCACCCGGCTCTACGCCATATTCCGCCTGATGATGCCCCATGCGCTCATCCCGTCGACTACTGCGCTCAACACCATCCACCCCCGTGGCCGCTTGCTTGGCATCGAGGCCGGCGCCAACGTGGTGATGCCCAATCTGTCGCCGTCGGAGGTGAGGGGCAGTTACGCCCTCTACGACGGCAAGGCAGCCTCCGCCGCCGAAGCCGCCGAGGGAGTGGCGCTGCTCGAGAAGCAGCTGGCCACCATCGGCTATCACATCGACTGGAGCCGGGGCGACTATCGGTAAGCACGCTCCCCGGCAGAGCAATTTTTAGAATCTGAAGTCGCGCTTACCGCCTTCAATGTCGGCCAGCCGCTGCCCGGCCATCTGGCGCACACGTTCGTTGGGCAGCTGTTCGAGTTCGCGGCGAATGAGCGCCTCGCCTTTCTCGCGGGTGGCGGGGCTGGCGTAGTCTTCGAGATATTCCTTGAGCGTGAGCATGGCGTTGGGGGCGCAGAAGTGGCTGATTTTACCTTGCTTGACGAGCGTCATGAAGCGGTCGCCGGTGCGGCCCTCGCGATAGCAGGCGGTGCAGAAGCTGGGCAGGTAGCCGATGTCGAGCAGCCAGGCTATCACCTCGTCGAGGGTGCGCTGGTCGCTCACGTCGAACTGCGCTGTCTCGTCGTGGCGTTCCACGGTGGTGTAGCCGCCCACGCTGGTGCGCGAGCCGCCGCTGATTTGCGATATGCCCAGTTCCAGCACGCGTTCGCGCACACGCTGGCTCTCGCGGGTGCTGATAATCATGCCCGTATAGGGGGCGGCGAGGCGGATGATGGCCACGATGCGGCAAAAGATGTCGTCGGGCAGCACGTCGGGGAACTCGTCGAGCGAGATGTCGTCGGCCGGGCAGATGCGCGGCACGCTGATGGTGTGCGGCCCCACGCCCATGCGGGCCTCCAGGTGCTCGGCATGCATGAGCAGCCCCACCAGGTCGTAGCGGTAGGTGGTCAAGCCGTAGAGCACGCCTATGCCCACATCGTCGCAGCCGCCTTCCATGGCGCGGTCCATGGCCTCGGTGTGGTAGCAGTAGTCGCTTTTCGGGCCGGTGGGATGCAAGGCCTCGTAGTTCTGCTTGTTATATGTCTCCTGGAAAAGGATGTAAGTGCCTATGCCGGCATCCTTCAGGCGGCGGTAGTTCTCGACGGTGGTGGCGGCGATGTTCACGTTCACGCGCCGGATGGCGCCGCTGCCCGCGCGGGTGTCGTAGATGGTCTTGATTGATTCCAAAACGTACTCGATGGGGTTGAGCACCGGGTGCTCGCCGGTCTCGAGGGCGAGGCGCTTGTGGCCCATTTTCTCGAGCGCAATCACCTCTTGACGAATCTCGTCCTGCGTGAGTTTCTTGCGGGGGATGGTGTGGTTCTTGCCGTGGTAAGGGCAGTAGACACAGCCATTGATGCAGTAGTTCGACAGGTAGAGCGGCGCGAACAGCACGATGCGGTTGCCGTAGAGGCGGCGCTTCACCTCGCGAGCCAACTCTTCGTAGCGCTGCACCAGGTCAGGTTGGTCGCACTCCAGCAGCACAGCCGCCTCGCGGTGCGTGAGCCCCTTGCTGGTGGCGGCTTTATTGATCAGTTCTTCAATCAGTGCCCGGTTGCTGCGGTTGCGGGCGGCATAGTCGAGCGTGTCGAGAATCTCGTCGTGGTTAATAAACTCCTCGGCGTGTGGGGATTTGGGATTATACACGGTTTGTTGTTAAATAGTTGACTGTCATTATCGTATGCGACTTCCGAAAGCCGGCCGCCACAGCATCGGCCGCCAGCATCTCAATCGTTTAGCGAATTTTTAGGCAAAATTACTGCAAACCGAGCGCAATGCAAAACAAAAGATGAAGTTTTTTGTTTGCATTGCCGAGGTGCCGCGTAATTTGGGCGGAGCCAACATTACTGCCTGGCCGAGCGCAATGCAAAACAAAAGATGAAGTTTTTTTGTTTGCATTGCCGAGGTGCCGCGTGATTTGGGCGAAGCCAACATTACTGCCTGGCCGAGCGCAATGCAAAACAAAAGACGAAGTTTTTTGTTTGCATTGCCGAGGTGCCGCGTTATTTGGGCGGAGCCCGGCCAATCACTTTGCCCAAAATGCCCCGTAGCATGAAAAATTCCGCCGAAAACGAGTCGTGTTCCCAGATTTTATGCTTACCTTTGTCCTGCCATTCCCGTTAATAAACTATGTCACAAAATATCAATCAAACTCCGCACGCGGTGCGGCGCCACATCGCCATCTTCGGGCGGCGCAACGTGGGCAAGTCGTCGCTGCTCAACACCCTCACGGGGCAGACTGTGGCCATCGTCTCGCCCGAGGCTGGCACGACCACCGATCCGGTCAATCGGGCCATGGAGCTTCACCCTTTGGGGCCGTGCCTGCTGATCGACACGGCAGGCTTCGACGACGAGGGGGCAGTGGGACGGTTGCGCAACGAACGCACGCGCCGTGTGGTGGAACAAGCCGACATGGCGCTGCTCGTAACCGACGGCTGCGGCGACTTGTCGCACGAAAAGTCTTGGCTCGATGAGTTGCGGCGCCGCGAGGTGCCCACTGTGGTGGCGCTCAACAAGGTGGATAAGATTGCCGACTCCCGGCAAGTGGCGGCCTCTGTGGCGGGCCGGCTCGGTGCCGATCCGGTGCTGGTGAGCGCCGCGACCGGCGAGGGTGTCGCCGCACTGCGGCAGGCCCTGGCGCAGCTGGCAGGCGACGATGAGCCCCTGAGCCTCACCGGCAGGCTGGCGCAACCAGCCGACACCGTGCTGCTGGTCATGCCGCAAGACCCACAGGCACCGAAAGGGCGTCTCATCCTGCCCCAGGTGCAGACTATCCGCGACTTGCTCGACAAGGATTGCTCGGTGATGTGCTGCACGCTCGATGGATTGGCGCGGAGTCTGTCGGCCTTGCGTCAGCCGCCTGCGCTCATCATCACCGACTCGCAGGTGTTCAACCAGGTGGAGCCGTTGGTGCCAGCAGCTTCGCGGCTCACGTCGTTCTCGGTGCTCATGGCCGCGCTCAAGGGCGATGTGGAAGTGATGGCCCGAGGCGCTGCCGCCATCAACCGCCTCACGCCGCAGTCGCGGGTGCTCATCGCCGAGGCCTGCACCCACGCCCCCATGAGCGAGGACATAGGCCGCGTGAAGATTCCGCGGCTCATCCGTCAAAGGGTGGGGCCGACGGTGGAATTCGACGTCAAATCGGGCAAAGACTGGCCCGACGACTTGACGCCTTACGACTTGATTGTGCATTGCGGGGCATGCATGTTCAACCGCCGTCTGATGCGCTCGCGCATCGAGCGTGCGCTGGCGCAGGGCGTGCCCATCACCAACTACGGCCTGGCCATCGCCAAACTGCACGGCATCCTCGAGCGCGTGACCTTGCCCTGAAGATTGTCATTTCAAGTCAAGCGTGGCATCGGGAGCCTCGGCGGTGGGGGCACTGGCTACAGCGTCGAGATTAAGGATGCGGCATTCGGCGTTGGTCATCTTGTTCATTTCGCTCATGCGCTTGCCATAGTGCACTGCTTGGATGGCCTTATTGATGATGCCGTGACCCATGGCGAGCACAGTCTGACCGGGGTAATGCTCAACTGTCCATGCGATGAACCTTTGCGCGCGGGCCAGCAGGTCGGCCATCGGTTCCACATTGTCGGGGAATGGCAGCCCTTTCAGCTCGGGAATGAAGCGGCCGGTGAAGTCGCCCCAGTCGCGCTCGCGCAGCAGTGGGGTGGTGGTCACCTCTAGGCCACGTCCACGGGCTATGATGCGCGCCGAATCGATGGCACGGCTCAGGTCGCTGGCAATGATGGCATCGAAGTGCTGCCCCTGCAAGTCAGCCGCCAGTTGCTCGATTTGGGCAACCCCTTCGGCGGTGAGCCGCCCCTGGCGGATGCCCTGCAGCAGTTGCGCGTCGTTGTCCTCGGTGAGGCCGTGCCTGGCCAAAAAAAGCGTTGTCATAGTGTTTGTTGGTTGTGTGCTCGACAGAGCAATCAAGGGCATGTGGTGAGCGGATTGTTGCAGATGTTATCGATGTGAATCCATCCTGTGTATTTGCCATCTTCTGCTCTCACTTTCACCCATTTGCCATTGACCTCGATGGGGTGCAGCAGTTGAGCGTCGTATTCGCACACAATGCGAGACTTGTGGCTGGGTTTGTTGTAAATCTTGCATCCCACATCGCTTCCTGCGCCTGTGAAACCAATCACTGAGTTGTGTACCCAGTAGCCGGTTTTTGAGCCTTCGAGTTGGACTTCTCTCTCATCGTCACCCCAATACTCAATGGTGCTGTCGATTTCCCACCATCCATTCACCACCTTGATGAGCGTAAGCACGATACCGTCGTCGTGAACGAGCGTACAAACCACTTTCCCGTTGGGGGCGTTGCGGATGTTGGTCGTTGAGTCGTTGTAATCAGCGATGTATGCTTGAAATCTTCCTTGCGCTGTGGCTCCAAAGGCAATTGCCAACGCAAAAAATGCGGCAAAAAATGACTTTTTCATAATTGTGATAATGTAAGAGATGAAAAATGCTAGTTATTCCTTGGTCGTGGTAAGCAGTCCGCGGCCGGTCATCTCCTCGGGTTGAGGCAACTGCAAGATTTGCAGGATGGATGGTGCCACATCGGCGAGGCGACCTCCACCAAGCACCTGAGCCTCGGGGCGCTCGGTGACGTAGATGAACGGCACGGGGTTGAGCGAGTGCGCCGTGTTGGGCGTGCCGTCGTGGTTGAAGGCGTGGTCGGCGTTGCCGTGGTCGGCGATGATGATCACCTCATAGCCTGCCATGCGTGCCGTCTCCACGGTGTCGCGCACGCAGTTGTCGATGTCGCCCACGGCTTTCTCGATGGCGGTGTAAACACCCGTGTGCCCCACCATGTCGCCGTTGGCATAGTTCACGACGATGAAGTCGTACTGCTCGGTGCGGATGGCCTCGGTGAGTTTGGCGCATACCTCGTAGGCGCTCATCTCTGGCTTCAGGTCGTAGGTGGCCACCTTGGGCGAGGGCACCAGGATGCGGTCTTCGCCGTCGTAGGGAGCCTCACGACCGCCGTTGAAGAAGAAGGTGACATGAGCGTACTTCTCGGTCTCGGCGATGTGCAACTGCCGTTTGCCGAGTCCTGACAAATACTCACCCAGGGTGTTGTTCACGTCCTGCTTAGGGAAGAGAATGTGCAGTCCTGTGAAGGTGGCGTCGTAGGGCGTCATGCAGCAGTAGTGCAGGTCGGACAGCGTGTGCAGGCCGTGCTCGGGCATGTCTTTCTGGGTCAAGGCGATGGTCATCTCTTTGGCGCGGTCATTGCGGAAGTTGAAGAACACCACCACATCGCCGGGGCGGATGCGACCGTCGACAGTGCTGTTGACGATGGGCTTGATGAATTCGTCGGTCACGCCTTCATCGTAGCTCTGCTGGATGGCCTGTGTCATGCTGTCGGCTTTGCGTCCTTCACCGGCGGTGAGCAGGTCGTAGGCCAGCTTGATGCGGTCCCAGTTCTTGTCGCGGTCCATGGCGTAGTAGCGTCCCACCACCGATGCCACGGCACCGGCGCTCTGGGCGCAGTGACGCTCCACCTGCTCCACGAATCCCTTGCCGCTCTCGGGGTCGGTGTCGCGGCCGTCCATGAAGCAGTGCACATACACCTTCTCCAAGCCATAGTCCTTGGCGAGGTCGCACAGAACCATCAAGTGCTCAAGAGAACTGTGAACACCACCGTTCGAGGTCAGTCCCATGAAGTGGATGCCACAGCCGCGCTCTTTAGCGGTGGTGAAGGCGGCCACCACCTCGGGATTCTCGCGAATCGTGCCGTCGGCGATGGCTTTGTTGATTTTCACCAGGTCTTGATACACCACGCGGCCTGCGCCGATGTTCAGGTGTCCCACCTCGCTGTTGCCCATCTGGCCGTCGGGCAGACCTACGTCTTCGCCGCTGGCTTGCAGCACGGTGTTCGGGTACCGGCGCAGCAGATAGTCCCAGTAAGGAGTGGGGGTATAGTAAATCGCGTTGCTCTTGTCGCGGGGGCCAACGCCCCAGCCGTCAAGTATCATCAAGAGTGCCTTTTTCTGTGCCATTTGAGTCTAAATTTTTGTCCGATAATTATTTTTGAGCCGCAAAATTACAAAATTATCGGCACACCGGGGCGCGATGATTGGCAAATAAATGTTGCAGAAGCCGATTTTTGCTTGCCAGCATTCGTTTTCGGACAAAAAAGCGGCGGCAGCCGTGCCCCCACCAGTGGGGTGCGGCTGCCGCTGATTCAGGCCGATGGGACGGCAAGCGCTCACTGCTCCTTCTTGCCCAGTTTGTCTTTCAGGAAGTCGACAGCGGCGTCGACGGCGCCTTCCACCTTGTCGTCGAGCGAGTCGGGAGCGATGGCCTTGCCCACCTCCACGGCTTTCTTTTTCAGCTCGTCGGCGTTCTCCAGCAGTTCGCCGGCCTTGTCGCCGATAAATTCCTTCGCCTTGTCCATCAGGCCGTTGGTGTCGCCCAGCATCTCCTTTGCAGCGTCGAGCATTCCTTTGTTCTCTTCAGCCATAGTCGTCAAATTGATTTAAAATGTAGTCAAGCCTACTCCCTTTCGAGCGTTTCGGCGTCCTCTGTTTTCGCTGGCAAATTTACTTACTATAATCCGTTTGTGCAACATTTTGCCGCAAAAAACGGCGCACCGGCAAAACAAACCGCCTCCAAGCCGCCGGCGAACACCCGAAGGGTGTCCTCTTGGTAACCCGTGAAACGAGTGGCCTGGCGCACCGTCCGCAACCCCAGCCAGCCCCCGGACGTGACAGGTCACGCCCCTGCAGTCGCGGGCCTGGCGCACAGTCCGCAATCCCGCCGACGGTAGGGCCATGACCTGTCATGGCCGGAGGGCCGAATGGCGTAGGTCATGAATCTGCCTGCGTGATATATTATCAGAAACCACCCTCACTTTGAGCCGATCTGTGGCTTTGAGTGCTGTTAAAATTTCATAAATAAATGCGTCGAATAATCACCGACTTTGTTAAAATGATATTAAATGAAAT
>CAMVDK010000071.1 GCA_947166165.1 uncultured Porphyromonadaceae bacterium | reverse complement strand
CCCAGATGCGGTCGTTCTCGTCCATGAAGTCGCGCTTGTCGACGACCTCCTCCTCGAGGAAGCGCGTGTCGCCCGGATCGAGGATGCGCACCTTGCGCATCATCTGGCGCACAATCACCTCGAAGTGCTTGTCGTTGATTTGCACGCCCTGGGTGCGGTACACGTTCTGCACCTCGTTGACGATGTAGTCCTGCACGGCGGTGGGACCCATGATGCGCAGAATGTCGGCCGGGGTGATGGCTCCGTCCGAGAGCTTGGTGCCGGCACGCACATAGTCGTTCTCCTGCACAAGAATCTGCTTGGCCATGGGCACCAGGTAGGCCTTGCGCTCGCCGGTGCGGCTGGTGATGAAAATCTCGCGGTTGCCGCGCTTGGTCTTGCCAAAGTTCACCTCGCCGTCGATTTCGCTCACCACGGCGGGGTTCGACGGGTTGCGCGCCTCGAAGAGCTCGGTGACGCGGGGCAAACCGCCGGTGATGTCGCCGGCACCTCCCGACGACGTGCGCGGAATCTTGACGAACACCTCGCCGGCAGTGAGTTCCTCGCCCTCGTCCCTCATCAGGTGGGCGCCCACAGGCAGCGAGTAGGTCTTGATGAGCTCGCCGCTGGCGTCGTAGAGCTGGGCCTCGGGGATGCGGGTGTGGTCTTTCGACTCGGTGATGATTTTCTCGCTGTTGCCCGACGTCTCGTCGACCTCGGTGCGGTAGGTGGTGTGCTCCACCAGGTTGCTGAAGCGCAGTGTGCCGCCCACCTCGCTGACGATGACCGCGTTGAAGGGGTCCCACTCGCAAATCACGTCGCCCTTGGTGACCATGGCTCCACTCTCGAAGTAGAGCTTCGAGCCATACTGCAGGTTGGCGGTGGTGAGCACCATGCCGGTGTTCGGCTCAATGATTTTGAGCTCGCCCATGCGGCCAATCACCACATCGACGCCGTCCTTGTTCTTGACGGTGCGGAGCTCTTCGATTTCGAGCCGTCCGTCGTATTTCGAGGTGATGGTGCTCACCGTGGAGCTGCCGCTGGCCACACCACCCACGTGGAAGGTGCGCAGGGTGAGCTGCGTGCCCGGCTCGCCAATCGACTGGGCGGCAATCACGCCCACGGCCTCGCCCTTCTGCACCATGCGGTGCGACGACAGGTTGCGGCCGTAGCACTTGGCGCACACGCCATGCTTGGCCTCGCAGGTGAGCACGGAGCGGATTTCGACCGACTCGATGGGCGAGGCGTCGATGCGCTCGGCGGCCTCGTCGGTGATTTCCTCGCCCGAATGGACGATGATCTCGCCGGTGGTGGGGTCCACCACATCGTGTACCGACACGCGGCCGGTGATGCGGTCGCTGAGCGAGGCCACCACGTCGTCGTTGTTGCGCACCTCGCGGCACACGAGTCCGCGCAGCGTGCCGCAGTCGTCCTCGGTGATGACCACATCGTGGGCCACATCCACCAGACGGCGCGTCAGGTAACCGGCGTCGGCCGTCTTCAAGGCGGTATCGGCAAGACCCTTGCGGGCACCGTGGGTGGAGATGAAGTACTCCAGCACCGACAGGCCCTCCTTGAAGTTGGCCAGGATGGGGTTCTCGATGGTCTGGCGGCCACCTTCCACGCCCGACTTCTGGGGCTTGGCCATCAGGCCACGCATTCCAGAGAGCTGGCGGATCTGGTCGCGCGAGCCACGGGCTCCGGAGTCGAGCATCATGTACACCGAGTTGAAGCCCTGCTTGTCGTTCTCCATCTCGGCCAAAAGCGTCTCGGTGAGTTTCTTGTTGACGTTGGTCCACACGTCAATCACCTGGTTGTAGCGCTCGTTGTCGGTGATGAAGCCCATGCCGTAGTTGTTCACAATCTCGTCGATCTGCGCCTCGCCGTTGGCGATGTACTCCGCCTTCTCGATGGGCACGAGCACGTCGTCGATGTTGAACGAAAGGCCGCCCTTGAAGGCCATGTAGTAGCCCATGTTCTTCACATCGTCGAGGAACTTGGCCGAGCGGGGCACACCGCAGTGACGAATCACCCGGGTGATGATGTCGCGCAGCGACTTCTTGGAGATGAGCACATTGATGTATCCCAGCTCTTTGGGCACGCTGTTGTTGAACATGATGCGTCCCACCGAGGTGTCGTCGACCATCTTGCGGACGAGCTTGCCGTCGTCGTCGAGCACGTCGGCCTCCACCGAGATGATGGCGTGCATGCCCACCTTGCCCTCGTTGTAGGCAATCATGGCCTCTTCGGGGCCGTAGAAGCGCAGTCCTTCGCCCTTGTCGCCGGCGCGGAGCGTGGTGATGTAGTAGAGTCCGAGCACCATGTCCTGCGAGGGCACGGTGATGGGCTGGCCGTTGGCGGGGTTGAGGATGTTGTGGGGCTCGAGCATGAGCATCTGGGCCTCGACGATGGCCTCGTTGCCCAGCGGCAGGTGGACGGCCATCTGGTCGCCGTCGAAGTCGGCGTTGAACGCCGTGCAGGCGAGCGGGTGGAGCTGGATGGCCTTGCCCTCGATGAGCTTGGGCTGGAAGGCCTGGATGCCCAGTCGGTGAAGCGTAGGAGCACGGTTGAGCAGCACGGGGTGACCCTTCATCACGTTCTCGAGGATGTCCCACACCACGGGTTCCTTGCGGTCGACGATTTTCTTGGCGCTCTTCACCGTCTTGACGATGCCGCGCTCGATGAGCTTGCGGATCACGAACGGCTTGTAGAGCTCGGCGGCCATGTCCTTGGGAATGCCGCACTCGCCCATGTTGAGCTCGGGACCTACCACAATCACCGAGCGGGCCGAGTAGTCGACGCGCTTTCCGAGCAAGTTCTGACGGAAGCGTCCCTGCTTGCCTTTGAGGCTGTCGCTGAGCGACTTGAGCGGGCGGTTGGCGTCGCTCTTCACGGCGCTGGCCTTGCGCGAGTTGTCGAGCAGCGAGTCGACGGCCTCCTGGAGCATGCGCTTCTCGTTGCGCAGAATCACCTCGGGGGCATTGATCTCCAGCAGGCGTTTGAGACGGTTGTTGCGGATAATCACGCGGCGGTACAGGTCGTTGATGTCGCTCGTGGCGAAACGGCCGCCGTCCAGGGGAATGAGCGGGCGCAGCTCGGGCGGGATGACGGGCAGCACCTTCAGAATCATCCACTCCGGGCGGTTGATGTTCTTCGACGTGCGGAAGGCCTCAACCACCTGTAGACGCTTCAGGGCTTCGGTTTTGCGCTGCTGGCTGTTCTCCTTGTAGGCCTTGTCGCGCAGTTCGTTGGCCAGGCTGTCGAGGTCGATGGAGCTGAGCAGGTCGAAAATGGCCTCGGCGCCCATCTTGGCCACAAACTTGTTGGGGTCGTTGTCGTCGAGATTGTTGTTCTCGGCGGGCAGCTTCTCCACAATCTTGTTGTATTCTTCTTCGCTGAGCAGGTCGAGGCGCTCGATGTCGACCTCCTTCTTGTCGGCCTCGTCGAAGCGCTTCTGGCCGCCGGGGTTGATAACCACGTAGCGCTCGTAGTAGATGATCGAGTCGAGCTTCTTGGTGGGCAGTCCGAGCAGATAGCCTATTTTGTTGGGCAGCGAGCGGAAGTACCAGATGTGGGCCACCGGCACCACGAGCTGGATGTGTCCGCTGCGCTCGCGGCGCACCTTCTTCTCCGTGACCTCCACTCCGCAATGGTCGCATACGATGCCCTTATAGCGGATGCGCTTGTACTTTCCGCAATGGCACTCATAGTCCTTCACCGGACCGAAGATGCGCTCGCAGAACAGGCCATCACGCTCGGGCTTATAGGTGCGGTAGTTGATGGTTTCAGGCTTGAGCACCTCGCCGTAGGATTGATCCAGAATCTCGTCGGGCGACGCCAGACTGATGGATATGCGCGAGAAGTTGCTCTTCATTTTGTTCTCTTTTCTAAAAGCCATATTGAGTTGGGTATCGAAGAAGTTATTAATCCAGTTTCACACTCAGGCACAGGCCGCGCAGCTCGTGGAGCAGCACGTTGAGCGACTCGGGGATGCCCGGGGTGGGCATGGGGTCGCCCTTGACGATGGCCTCGTAGGCCTTGCTGCGTCCCACCACATCGTCGCTCTTGACGGTGAGGATTTCCTGCAGCACATGCGATGCGCCGAATGCCTCGAGCGCCCAGACCTCCATCTCACCGAAGCGCTGTCCGCCGAACTGGGCCTTGCCGCCCAGCGGCTGCTGGGTGATGAGCGAGTACGGGCCGATGCTGCGAGCGTGCATCTTGTCCTCCACCATGTGGCCGAGCTTCAGGAAGTAGGTCACACCCACGGTGGCCTTCTGGTCGAAGGGCTCGCCGGTGGCGCCGTCGTAGAGCTGCGTGCGGCCGCCGCGAGGCAGGCCGGCCTTGTCGGTCCACTCGTTCAGGTCGTCGAGCGTGGCACCGTCGAAGATGGGCGTGGCAAACTTCACTCCGAGCTCGCGGCCGGCCCAGCCGAGCACAGCCTCGAAAATCTGGCCCAGGTTCATGCGCGAGGGCACACCCAGCGGGTTGAGCACCAGGTCGACGGGAGTGCCGTCGGCCAGGAAGGGCATGTCCTCCTGGCGCACCACGCGCGACACGATGCCCTTGTTGCCGTGGCGGCCGGCCATCTTGTCGCCCACGCCGATTTTGCGCTTCTTGGCCACATACACCTTGGCCAGCTTCATGATGCCCGAAGGCAGCTCGTCGCCGATGGTGATGTCGAACTTCTTGCGCTGCAACTCGGCAGCGATTTGTTTCTTCTTGCGCAGGTAGTTCATCACCGTGGCGCGCACCATGTCGTTGCAGTGCTCGTCGCTGGTCCAGCGGTTCAGCGCCACCGACTCCAGGTCCTCGATGTTGCGGATCACGGCCTCGGTGAACACTTGCCCCTTGGCCACGATTTCGGTGTCGATGTCGTCCTTCACGCCGAGCGACTTCTTGCCCTCGGTCAGGGTGATGAGCTTCTGGTTGAGCACCTCGCGGAGCTCTTCCTGCTTCTTGTCGTACTCGAGGTCGAGCGCCTCGATTTCGGGGTCTTTGCCACGGGTCTTGCGCTTGGTGGCGCGCTCGAACAGACGAGTGCCGATAATCACGCCCTTGAGCGACGGGTTGGCCTTGAGCGAGGCGTCTTTCACATCGCCGGCCTTGTCGCCGAAGATGGCGCGCAGCAGCTTCTCCTCGGGGGTGGGGTCGCTCTCGCCCTTGGGGGTGATTTTGCCGATGAGGATGTCGCCCGGAATCACGTGCGCTCCCACGCGGATGATGCCGCGCTCGTCGAGGTCCTTGGTGGCGTCCTCGCTCACGTTGGGGATGTCGTTGGTGAGCTCCTCCATGCCGCGCTTGGTTTCGCGCACCTCGAGGGTGAGCTCGTCGACATGCACCGAGGTGAGGATGTCCTCGCGCACCACGCGCTCGTTGAGCACGATGGCGTCCTCGTAGTTGTAGCCCTTCCAGGGCATGTAGGCCACCTT
Organism: uncultured Porphyromonadaceae bacterium; assembly: GCA_947166165.1. Lineage (GTDB taxonomy): Bacteria > Bacteroidota > Bacteroidia > Bacteroidales > Muribaculaceae > Sodaliphilus. The sequence goes on along the minus strand of CAMVDK010000071.1, from coordinate 7,170 downwards.
GAGGTTGCGGCCCAGGGCGAGCTCGCCGTTCTGGGTGGAATAGCCCTCGGTGAGGATGTCGCCCTTCTCGACGCGCTGGCCGCGCGTGCACATCGGACGCAGGTGGATGGTGGTGCTCTGGTTGGTCTTGCGGAACTTGGGCAGGCGGTACTCCTTGACGGGCTCGTCGAAACTGACAAACTGCTCGTCGTCGGTGCGGTCGTAGCGGATGCGAATCACGTCGGCGTCGACATATTCAATCACACCGGCGCCCTCGGCCTGGATTTGCGTGCGGCTGTCGTAGGCCAGGCGCTCCTCGATGCCCGTGCCCACAATGGGGGCCTCGCTCACCAGCAGAGGCACGGCCTGGCGCATCATGTTGGCACCCATGAGGGCGCGGTTGGCGTCGTCGTGCTCAAGGAAGGGGATGAGCGCGGCGGCAATCGAGGCAATCTGCTGCGGCGACACGTCCATGTAGTGGACCTGTTCGGGAGCCACCACAGGGAAGTCGGCGTCTTCGCGCGCCTTGATGCGCGTGTCGGCAAAGGTGCCGTCGTCGTTGAGCGTCGCGTTGCCCTGAGCGATGATCTGGCCTGTCTCGGCCTCGGCGGTGAGATATTCCACCTCGTCGTTGTTCAGGTTCACCTTCGAGTCGGTCACCTTGCGGTAGGGCGTCTCGATGAAGCCCAGGTTGTTGATCTTGGCATAGACGCACAGCGACGAGATGAGGCCGATATTGGGGCCTTCGGGAGTCTCGATGGGGCAGACACGGCCGTAGTGCGTGTAGTGCACGTCGCGCACCTCGAAGCCGGCACGCTCGCGCGACAGACCGCCGGGACCCAGGGCCGACATGCGCCGCTTGTGGGTGATCTCGGCCAGGGGATTGGTCTGGTCCATGAACTGCGACAGGGCGTTGGTGCCGAAGAAGGTGTTGATCACGCTCGAGATGGTCTTGGCGTTGATCAGCTCGATGGGGGTGAACACCTCGTTGTCGCGCACGTTCATGCGCTCGCGGATGGTGCGCGCCATGCGTGCCAGACCCACACCGAACTGGTTGTAGAGCTGCTCACCCACCGTGCGCACGCGGCGGTTGCTCAGGTGGTCGATGTCGTCGACGTCGGCCTTGCTGTTGATCAGGCTGATGAGGTGCTTGATGATCTCGATGATGTCCTCCTTGGTGAGCACGCGCAGCGTGTTGCCCGGGTCGAGATTGAGCTTCTTGTTGATGCGGAAACGCCCCACCTCGCCCAGGTCGTAGCGCTTGTCGCTGAAGAAGAGGTTCTGAATCACCTCGCGGGCGCTGGCGTCATCGGGCGGCTCGGCGTTGCGCAGCTGCCTGTAGATGTAGTTGATGGCTTCTTTCTCCGACTTGCAGGTGTCCTTGTTCAGCGTGTTGAAGATGATTTCATACTCCTGGGTGTTGACATCGTCGTTGTGCACCAGGATGGTGCTTGCCCCGGAGTTGAGAATCTCGTTGATGTGGCTCTCCTCGATCACGGTCTCGCGGTCGATGACCACCTCGTTGCGCTCCATCGACACCACCTCGCCGGTGTCCTCGTCGTTGAAGTCCTCGGTCCACGAGCGGAGCACGCGTGCGGCCAGCTTGCGGCCCACGGCCTTTTTGAGGTTGGTCTTGTTCACCTTGATTTCCTCGGCCAGGCCGAAAATCTTGATGATGTCGTTGTCCGTCTCCATGCCGATGGCGCGCAGCAGCGTGGTGACGGGCAGTTTCTTCTTTCGGTCGATGTAGGCATACATCACGTTGTTGATGTCGCTCGTGAACTCAATCCAGGAGCCGCGGAAGGGGATGATGCGGGCCGAGTAGAGGCGAGTGCCGTTGGAGTGCACGCTCTGTCCGAAGAACACGCCCGGCGAGCGGTGCAGCTGCGAGACCACCACGCGCTCGGCACCGTTGATCACAAAGGTGCCCTTGTCGGTCATGTACGGAATCAGGCCCAGGTACACACTCTGCACCTTGGTCTCAAACTCCACATGGTCGGGGTCGTTGCACTCTAGCTTGAGTTTTGCCTTCAGGGGCACGGAGTAGGTCAACCCGCGGTCGAGGCACTCCTCGATGGTGTAGCGCGGCGGGTCGATATAGTAGTCAAGGAATTCCAGCACAAAGTTGTTCCGCATGTCCATGATGGGGAAATTCTCGGAAAACACTTTGTAGAGTCCCTCGTTTTTACGTTTCTCAGTCGGTGTGTCTAACTGCAGAAAATCTCTGAATGATTGCAATTGCACGTCCAGGAAATCCGGATAGGGATACGGATTCTTGACCTTTGCAAAATTTACTCGTGGTTGTTTTGTTGCAGACATTTAAAACTGGATTAAGTGAACTCAAACGGTAATAGCCTCTCAAATCGCCGAAATCGAGTGCAGTGTCGCCCCGGCACAGGAAAACCGGAGCGAGCACTCCACTCGTGGATGTAAGTGTCTGAACGTGAACATCATCGCTCTTCAGGGCGACGGAAATCCGTTTTTGACACAAAAAGGTTAAGAATCGTCCCTGAGGGGATTCTTAACCTATCCACCTGTCAAAACAGGCGGGTGTTATTTCAGTTCCACTTCGGCACCGAGACCCTCAAGTTCGCTCTTGAGACCCTCAGCCTCGGCCTTTGCCAGACCTTCCTTGATGGTGCTGGGAGCGTTGTCGACCAGGTCCTTGGCCTCCTTCAGGCCCAGACCAGCGAGTTCCTTCACCTTCTTGATCACCTGGAGCTTCTGAGCGCCGGCGGCCTTCAGGACCACATCGAACGACGTCTTCTCCTCCTCGGCGGCGGCACCACCAGCGGCGGGACCAGCGGCAACTGCGACAGCTGCAGCGGCGGGTTCGATACCATATTCATCCTTCAAAATTTGAGCGAGCTCGTTAACTTCCTTCACTGTCAGGTTAACCAACTGTTCTGCAAAAGCTTTCAAATCTGCCATTTTATTCTAAAATTAAATTGTGATTGTTCTTGTTGATAAAATTAGTCTTCTTTTTTCGATAATGTCTCAAGCACGCCGTGGAGCTTGTTGCCACCACTCTGCAGAGCCGAGATGACGTTCTTTGCAGGCGACTGGAGCAGAGCCACGACGTCGGCAATGAGTTCGTTCTTGCTCTTGAGCGCCACCAGAGCGTCGAGGTGCTCCTCGCCCACGAACACGGTCTCCTCAACATAGGCGGCCTTGAAGGCGGGGATGGTCTCTTTCTTCTCGCGGAAGCCCTTGATCAGCTTGGCGGGAGCGTTGCCGGTGTTGCTCAGCAGCAGCGTGGTCGAGCCGGCAAGCGCGCCATAGAGGCCCGAGTAGTCGACATCCGACTGCTCGAGAGCCTTCTTGAGCAGGGTGTTCTTCACCACCATCATCTTCACACCGGCCTTGAAGGCGGCACGGCGCAGGTTGGTGGTGCGCTCGGCGTTCAGCGAAGTGGTCTCGGCCAGGTAGATGGCACTGTATTCCTTGATCGTTTCCTTGATTTTTTCAATCAATAAACCTTTATCTTCCTTTCTCATTTTCGCGTTTCGTTTAAAAGGGTTTAAGCTTCAATCGACTTGGTATCCACCTTGATACCCTTGCTCATTGTACTCGAAAGATAAATGCTCTTGATGTAAGTGCCCTTGGCAGCGGCGGGTTTCAGCTTGATGAGCGTCTGGATGAACGCCTGCGCGTTCTCGCGGATCATCTCGGGAGTGAACGACACCTTGCCAATCGAAGTGTGGACGATGCCACCCTTGTCAACCTTAAAGTCGATTTTACCTTGTTTCACTTCTTTCACAGCCTTGGCCACATCGGGGGTCACGGTGCCGCTCTTGGGGTTCGGCATCAGGCCGCGGGGGCCGAGCACGCGTCCCAGAGGACCGATTTTGCCCATGATCTGGGGCTGGGTGATGATCACGTCTACATCAGTCCAACCACCCTTGATCTTCTCGATGTACTCGTCCAGACCGACATAGTCGGCACCGGCCTCCTTGGCGGCGGCTTCGGCGTCGGCGGTGCACAGCACCAGCACACGCACTTGCTTGCCAGTGCCGTGAGGCAGCGACACCACGCCACGCACCATCTGGTTGGCCTTGCGGGGGTCAACACCAAGACGCACGTCTATATCTGCAGAAGCGTCAAACTTCGTGAAAGTGATCTCTTTCAGCAGTGCTGCAGCTTCCCCAAGAGTGTAAACCTTCCCAGCTTCAATCTTCTCGGCGGCTATCTTTTGATTTTTTGTTAGTTTACCCATAATAATTGAAGATTAAATGTTTTCGGGGAATTCGCCCTTTACAGTGATACCCATACTTCTTGCTGTTCCGGCCACCATGCGCATAGCCGAGGCTAGTGTGAAACAGTTCAAATCAGGCATCTTGTCTTCTGCAATCGCCTTGACCTGGTCCCAAGTCACCGAAGCCACCTTCTTGCGGTTCGGCTCGCCACTGCCACCCTTCACCTTCGCAGCGTCGATCAGCTGCACGGGCACGGGCGACGTCTTGACGATGAAGTCAAAACTCTTGTCGGCATAATAGGTGATCACCACAGGGAGCACCTTGCCGGCACTGGCTTGGGTTCGGGCATTGAATTGCTTGCAAAACTCCATGATGTTGATACCCTTGGAACCCAGCGCGGGACCCACAGGGGGCGAAGGGTTTGCTGCTCCGCCTTTAATCTGCAATTTGATCTGTCCAGCAATTTCTTTAGCCATTGTTCTTGCTTTTTTTATTTATTGATTACTCTCGCGCACGTGGACGGCAACGGTTTTGTAACGGAAACCGTCACTCTCCAGCACGCTCTACTTGAGAATTGTCCAACTTGAGCGGCGTCTCACGACCGAACACCTTCACAATCACGGTCAACTCATGGCGCTCACGGTTCACCTCGTGGATTTCACCAACGAAACCACTGAAGGGACCAAAGTTCACCTTCACCGACTCGCCGACCAAGTAGTCGTTCTCGCCGGCCTCGGCAAGCTGCTCCGATTCGTCTTCCGCCTTGCGCAGCATGCGCTCCATCTCGGCCTCGCTCGCCGGCTCCGGCCGCTTCTGGCCGTCGCGCGAACGCACGAAGTCAATCACATTCGAGGTGTTCTGCAGGAAGCTCTCAATGTCGCCACGAAGCTCAGCCTCCACAAACACGTAGCCCGACAGAAGAACGCGCTCTTTCGGCACCTTCTTCCCGCCACGGGTGGTGAGGACCGTCTCTGTAGGAACCAGAACTTTCGAAATGCAGGACTTCAGGATTGCGTTGTTCTTGCACGCGGCGTCCAACGTCTCCTTCACCTTCATCTCTTTTCCTGAGATGGCACGCAGCACGTACCATTTCTTGTTTCCTTCAGCCATCGATTCAAAACATTGAAAGTTACTAAAATGAAACCTTGACCTCACACAGGCATGCCGCGGGCGCCGCTACGCACATCGCTGTGCCTTGCCGGCATCCACGCCTCGCCTCCGCTTCCTCACAGCACTCAGGCCGTGGGGATGTTGTAGATCAAGTGCATGATCTCATTCAGACCCAAGTCGATCAGCCAAATCACAACCGCCAGTATGATGGAAGCAACCATAACGATGACTGTGCTGTTGGCCAGCTCGCTCGCTGTTGGCCAGGAGACCTTGTGAACGAGTTCGTTGTAAGACTCCTGGATATCCTTAAGTACGTTATTAAAAAATTTCTTCATCTCGCTTATTGTCTTGCACGGGAAGTAAGACTCGAACTCACGACCTACGGTTTTGGAGACCGTCGCTCTACCAACTGAGCTATTCCCGTATCAATGACAGCCGGCCGTGCCTCTGCCCTTCGGGGCTCTAGCGCCCCGGCCGGCTGTCGTTGCTGTTATCTGTAGGAAAAATCCTGAACCTCTTGATTAGTCGTCAAGAATGGCAGTGATCTGGCCCGAACCCACGGTGCGGCCGCCCTCACGGATAGCGAAGCGAAGACCCTCGCTGCAAGCCACCGGCGTGATGAGCTTGACATCGATCTCGACGTTGTCGCCGGGCATCACCATCTCCACGCCCTCGGGCAGCATGATCTCGCCAGTCACGTCGAGCGTGCGGATGTAGAACTGCGGACGGTAGTGGTTGTGGAACGGAGTGTGACGGCCACCCTCCTCTTTCTTCAGCACATAGATCGATGCGCGGAAGTGGTCGTGAGGCTTCACCATGCCCGGATGGCAGATCACCATACCGCGCTTGATGGTCTTGTAGTCGATACCGCGGAGCAGCAGACCCACGTTGTCGCCGGCCTCGCCCTGATCCAGGATCTTGCGGAACATCTCCACACCGGTGACCACCGACTTCATCTCGGCGCCCAGACCCATGATCTGAACCTCGTCGCCAACCTTGATGACACCCGTCTCGATACGGCCCGTGGCCACGGTGCCGCGACCGGTGATGGTGAACACGTCCTCGATAGGCATGAGGAAGGGCTTGTCCACATCGCGCGGGGGCAGGGGAATCCAAGTGTCGACAGCCTCCATCAGCTCCATCACGCAGGGCACCCACTTCGGGTCGCCGTTCAGAGCGCCAAGGGCCGAACCCTTGATCACGGGGGTATTGTCGCCGTCGAACTCATACTCGTTCAGGAGCTCGCGCACGTCCATCTCGACCAGCTCGATCATCTCCTCGTCAACATCGGGAGAGTCGCACTTGTTCAGGAAAATCACCAGACGGGGCACGTTCACCTGACGGGCGAGCAGGATGTGCTCGCGGGTCTGGGGCATCACACCGTCGGTAGCGGCAACCACAACAATAGCACCGTCCATCTGGGCAGCACCGGTAACCATGTTCTTCACATAGTCGGCGTGGCCCGGGCAGTCGACGTGAGCATAGTGACGGTTGGCCGTCTCATACTCCACGTGGGCAGTGTTGATGGTGATACCGCGCTCCTTCTCCTCAGGGGCGTTGTCAATCGAGTCGAACGAACGAACCTCCGACAGACCAGCCTGGGCCAGCACGGTGGTGATGGCGGCGGTCAGGGTCGTCTTGCCGTGGTCGACGTGACCAATCGTACCGATGTTCACATGCGGTTTAGTTCTTTCGAATTTTTCTTTTGCCATAACTAAGTATTTAAATTTATGATTAACTCTCGATGTTTACATCGCATTGTTGCATATTAGTCTTCGCCCCCCTTGATATCTTTCGCTATCTGAAGTGAGGCGAAGCGAGTAATATGTCCTTGAGCCGATGGCGGGATTTGAACCCGCGACCTCTTCCTTACCAAGGAAGTGCT
>CAMVDK010000070.1 GCA_947166165.1 uncultured Porphyromonadaceae bacterium | reverse complement strand
GCTACCGTCAGCAAGGCGGCTACCACCAGCAGGGCGGCTACCGTCAGCAAGGCGGCTACCACCAGCAGGGCGGCTACCGTCAGCAAGGCGGCTACCACCAGCAGGGCGGCTACCGTCAGCAAGGCGGATACCACCAGCAGGGCGGATACCGTCAGCAGGGCGGATACCAGCAAGGCGGCTATCAGCAGCGCAAGCCCAAGCGCCAAGGCCCGAAGCCCCAGATGCGGTTCACACCGCGTCCGCAACCGGTGGAATATGAGCAGACACCGATCGACCCCAACATGCAGGTGCGCTTGAACAAGTATCTGGCCAACGCCGGCCTGTGCTCGCGCCGCGAGGCCGACGAGCTGATCACCAAGGGCTTGGTGAAGGTGAACGGCGAAGTGGTGAGCGAACTGGGATACAAAATCACGCCCAAGGACACCGTGGAATACAACGACCAGATTGTGACCACCGAGAAGAAATGCTACATCCTGCTCAACAAGCCCAAGGACTGCGTGACCACCAGCGACGACCCCAACGGCCGCAAAACCGTGTTGGACCTGGTGAAGGGCGCCTGCGCTGAGCGCATCTATCCCGTGGGCCGCCTGGACCGCAACACCACCGGCGTGCTGCTGCTGACCAACGACGGCGACCTAGCCTCGAAGCTCACCCACCCGAAATATGTGAAAAAGAAAATCTACCAGGTGTGGACCGACAAGCCCATCGCCGAAGAGGACATGCAGCGCATTGCCGACGGCATTGAGCTCGACGACGGCCCCATCCACGCCGACGCGGTGAGCTATGTGAGCACCACCGACCACAAGCAGGCCGGCATCGAGATTCACTCGGGCCGCAACCGCGTGGTGCGACGCATCTTCGAGTCGCTGGGCTACCACGTGGTGAAGCTCGACCGCGTCTACTTTGCCGGACTGACGAAGAAGAACCTGCCCCGCGGCCGCTGGCGCTACCTGACCCAGGAAGAGGTCAACTACCTGAAGCAGGGCTCGTTTGAATAATCACTTTACACATCACAACACGGGAGTTCCGTGAGGTGCCCGCACATCGCCACGCCAGCTCCCCCACAACCGATAAGACACAAGACATGACACAAACTAAGATAGCCCACATCTTCGCCAGCCCCGAGCTGGTGGGGCAGCAGCTATGCGTGAAAGGCTGGGTGCGCACGCGCCGAGGCAACAAACAGGTGCAGTTCATCGCCCTGAACGACGGCTCCACCATCAAGAACATCCAGATTGTGGTCAACACCGAGAAAATCGACCCCGAAACGCTCAAGGACATCACCACAGGCTCGTGCCTGTGCGTGGAGGGTCAGCTGGTGGAAAGCCAGGGACAGGGGCAGAGCGTGGAGATTCAGTGCGAGCGCATCGAAATCTACGGCCTGTGCCCGAGCGACTACCCGATGCAGAAGAAGGGCCAGACGTTCGAATACATGCGCAAGCACGCCCACATGCGCCTGCGCACCAACACCTTCGGTGCCGTGATGCGCATCCGCCACAACATGGCCATGGCCATCCATACCTACTTCCACGAGCACGGTTTCTTCTACTTCCACACCCCGCTCATTACAGCTAGCGACTGCGAGGGTGCCGGCAACATGTTCCAGGTGACGACCAAGAACCTCTACGACCTGAAGAAGGACGACGAGGGCCGCATCAAGTATGACGACGACTTCTTCGGCCAGCAGACGTCGCTCACGGTGAGCGGACAGCTCGAGGGCGAGCTCGGCGCCACGGCACTGGGAGCCATCTACACGTTCGGCCCCACCTTCCGCGCCGAAAACAGCAACACTCCGCGGCACCTGGCCGAATTCTGGATGGTGGAGCCCGAAGTGGCTTTCCTCGAGCAGGAGGGGCTGATGGACCTCGAGGAGGATTTCATCAAGTACTGCGTGCGCTGGGCACTCGAACACTGCGGCGACGACCTGGAGTTTCTGAACAAGATGATCGACAACACGCTGCTCGAGCGCCTGCAGGGCGTGCTCAAGGAGACCTTTGTCCGCCTGCCCTACACCGAGGGCATCAAGATTCTGCAAGAGGCCATCGCCAAGGGCGTGAAATTCGAGTTCCCCTGCAACTGGGGCGACGACCTGGCCTCCGAGCACGAGCGCTACCTGGTGGAACAGCACTTCAAGAAACCGGTGATCATGACCGACTACCCGAGCAAGATCAAGGCCTTCTACATGAAGCAGAACGAGCCCACGGCCGATGGCGGCTCGAAGGGCTACCACGGCACGGTGGCTCCCGAGCCCACCATGCAGGGCACCGACGTGCTGTTTCCGCAAATCGGCGAAATCATCGGCGGCTCGGTGCGCGAGGAGAACTACGACAAGCTGCTCAACGAGATTGAGAGCCGCGGCATTCCGATGAAGGACATGTGGTGGTATCTCGACACGCGCAAGTATGGCACATGCCCCCACGCGGGATTCGGATTGGGCTTCGAGCGCCTGATTCTGTTCGTGACCGGCATGGCCAACATCCGCGACGTGATTCCCTTCCCGCGCACACCGAACAACTGCGAGTTCTGAGAGCCACCCACCGCCACACAGCGGCCGCGCATTCGCACCCCTCGTCCCGGAAAGGGAGATGGCAGCGAATGCGCGGCCTTTTTCGTCAGTCGTGGTTTGCGGCGAGGCCTCTGACGATCCGGCCGGCTGGCGGCGGTCAGAACAGGTGCACCACGCCGAGCGTGCCCCAAATCAGTGCGGCATAGCGCAAGGCCTTGCCGATGGTCATCGATAGCAGCACGATGGGCCAGTTGGCACGCATGTAGCCCAGGGCCACGGTGATGGCGGTGCCCAGCAATGGTATGAATGCGAAAAAGCCCATCCACGCGCCCCGGCCTTGTATGAAACGCTCGGCCCGGTCGAGTTTCTCCTTCTTCACATGAGCATATCGCTCGATCCACTCCAGGTTGCCGAGCGTGCCGAGCCAGTAGCAAGTGCTGCCCCCGGCCACATTGCCCAGCGTGGCGGCCAGCAGGCACCACCACGAGTTGAGCTGGAGCGGCGGTGCCACACAGGCCACCACAATGGCCTCGCTGCTGAGCGGCACCACACTGCCGGCAATGAACGAGCCCACAAAAAGGCCCACATAGCCCCACTGGAGAAAGAATTCGATAAAGGCGTCCATGTTTTCAGGGCGCAAAATTAGCAATTAATGCACAATGGGCAAAGCCTTGCCGCCTGTTTTTTGAGGTGGGTTCTATAAATTGCTTGAGCCGAATTGGGCTTTGATTCCTGAACAGGTTTTGGTTCAAGCTGCGCCAGGCAGCAGCGGGCTACTGTTCGAATATCAAACAACAAGCAACAACAAGGCAACAACTTGAACAACTTTTTATGAATGATGTTGTTATGGTTGTTTGGCGGTTGTTTATAGTTGTTTGATTGGATATAGAACCCACCTTGAGCGCCAATGCCTCAAGGGGCTCCAGGATATAGCGCAAAGCAGGGAGACGCAACTCATGCATCCCCCTGCCTCATCAAACAAACAACAGGTTATGATCAAACCGTGTGCGTGTTCGTAGTTACCTTATCGGGCGAATCAGTCCACCTTCTTCGGCTCAGCCTCGGTGCAGGCCTGCTTCTCGCAGCCTTGTTTCTCGCCCTGCTTGCAGCAGCCGCCCTTGCAGCCGTCCTTGCCCTTGGGCGCACCCTTGCGGTCGTCCTTGTGGCCACGCTGCTCGTGCTGCTGCTTGAGGGTGGCATACTTGGCCTTCTGCTCGGCGGTGAGCACGGCCTCGACCTCGGCGTCGAGCTGCTGGGCCTGGGCGCGCACCTGCTCGCGGCTGGGGCGCTCGCCGTTCTGGCTCATCTGCTCGCGCTTGGCCTTCATCTGTTCGGCCTGACGGGTGAAGATGGCGGTGATGGCCGTCTTCTGCTCGGGCGTGAGTCCGAGTTCCTTGTCGAGCCGCTCGACGCGCATCTCGATGGCCTTTTCGGGGTTCATGTCGTGACCATGGCGCCCGTGATGGCGGGGCTGGTCCTGGGCTTGCATCGCAAACGCTGCCACTAGGGCAACGAGCATCATCATTAATGTCTTTTTCATTGTCTTAAAATTTAACAATGTGAATAAAAAAGTTAGTTTTCTCCATGTGGTTCTATGATGTCAGTACTGAACCACGCTGCAAAATTAGGCCAAAAAAACGGGCTGTGCAAGCGCCAAAATGCCAGTTAAAGACCAATCAAAAAAGCAAAACGATAAATCCGCGAAAAACACCGACAAACCACCGAAGCCGGCACTCGCCGCCTGCGGCCGGCTTGCCGCCACCTGCCCCGAGCCTCGCCGATGCCCCGCTCCCGCCCATTGCGCGCACACCAGTTTCGGCTTCCTGCGCCGTGCCGTCAGCACCGGTGCCTCTGGCGGCCGAAAAGAATTACCAGATGTTAAAACCCCTCCGTATTTACTTAAAAATTGGCCACGAGCGACCGGCAGCGGCGGCTATATGCCATTTTTTTTGTACCTTTGCATGATACTATACAGAGAAAACCAATTACGATGGAGCTTAAAAAAGTACTATTCGTTTCGCAGGAGATATATCCTTATCTCCCCGAATCGCCGATGTCGCTGCTTTGCAGCCAGTTGCCTCAGGGCATCATGGAGCGCGGGGCCGAGGTGCGCACGTTCATCCCCCTGTATGGGATGATCAACGAGCGCCGCAACCAGATCCACCCCACAATCCGGCTCTCGGGCATGAACATCATCATCAACGACAGCGACCACCCGCTCATGATCAAAGCCGCCACGCTGCAGCCCGCACGCATGCCGGTGTACTTCATCTACAACGACGACTACTTCACCGACGCGCTCACCGACCAGCTGGAGACGGTGAGCCATCCCGACGACAACGACGAGCGCAGCATCTTCTACGTGCGCGGCGTGATTGAAACGGTGCGCAAACTGCGCTGGAACCCCGACATCATCCAGTGCAGCGGCTGGATCACCGCTCTTGCTCCGCTCTATATGCGCGACCTCTATGCCGAGGACCCGTCGTTCCGCGACGCGAAGATTGTGTACGCGCTCTTCGACGACGACTTCGCCGAGCCGCTTAGCGACCAGATGGCCAACAAGCTGCTCCAGGACGGCATCTCGCCCGAGATGGTCCAGGGCATCGACGGCAAGACGGTCGACTACGTCGCGCTCACCCGGCTTGCCCTCGCCCACAGCGACGCCATCGTGCAGTGCTCGCCAGCCGTCAAGCCCGAGGTGCTCGAGCTTGTCCAGGCTTCCGGACTGCCCTTCCTGCCCTACGACGAAGCCGACAACAGCGCCAAGCGCTATGGCGACTTCTATGAGTCGCTGGGCTGACAACCGTGTTGCCGGCGGAGCGCACTGACCGCACACACGCGGCCCCAGGCACTCCCCCGCCCCACTCATTGTTAACTCACTTGACACACCATCAATGAGAACACTCACTCAATTGCTCTTGGCCTTGTGGCTGCTCGGTGCGCTGGCCTCGTGCACCGACGACACCATCGGCTCGTCGCTCATCGACACCCGCAGCGCCATCATCGAGGACTCCTCGTTTGTCATCACCGGCCATTCGGTGGCCAACCACCGGCTGCAGTCGCGCACATCCACTCAGCTGCTGGGCGTGATCAAGAGCACCGGCTACGGCACGCTCTCCTCGCAGGTGGTGACCGAGTTCATGCCATCCACGATGATCGACACCATGGGAGTGACGGCAAGCATGATCGACTCGTGCCAGCTCGTGCTCCGCATACCCAGCAAAGGCTTCACCGGCGACGAGAACACGCCCATGCAGCTGAGCGTCTACCGCCTGAACAAGCCGCTGCCCTCGCCGCTGTTCAGCGACTTCGACCCCACGGGCTACTACAACCGGGGCGACCTGCTGGGCGTGGCGCCCTACTCGCCGCAGTCGGCCACCGTGGCCTACGACACGCAGAACAGCCAAAGCTCGGCCACCTACCTCGAGACCTACGTGCCCATGCCCGTGTCGCTGGCGCGCGAAATCTTCAACGAGTTCAAGCGCGACCCGTCGACCTTCGCCTCGCCCACCAAGTTCGCCCAGTTCTTCCCCGGTGTCTTCATCACCAACTCGTTTGGCAGCGGACGCATGATGAACTTCAGCAACACCGAGCTCAAAGTGTTCTACCGCAAGCACACCACCACGCTCGAAGGCGCCGACTCCATCGCCGAAGGCCAGACGCGCGTCTACATGGCCGCCAGCCCCGAGGCACTGAGCGACAACATCTTCACCCTCGACGTCGACCCGACTCTCAAGCAGGCCATCGACGACGGACAGACCATCGTCATGGCCCCGGCAGGCTATGAGGTGGAGGTCAAATTCCCCGTCCAAGACATCATCGACCGCTTCAGGCAGAACAGCGACGGCGACCTGTCGGTGCTCAACAGCGTCACGCTCACGCTGCCGGCCGAGGTGGTGGCCAACCTCAACAACATCGCTCCACCCAAGCACCTGCTCATGGTCAAGACTTCGAAAAAGGACGAGTTCATCGCCGGCGACAGCCTCACCAACAACAAGGACTCGTTCTATGCCACCTACGACAGCGACAACAAGTGCTACACCTTCAGCGGACTGCGCGCCTACGTGCTCAACATCATCAACAAGCAGGCCGGCGTAGCCACCGACGACGACATCAACATCACCATCACCCCTGTCGACGTGAACACCTACACCACCTCCAGCACCTACTACAGCTCGAGCAGCACCATCGTGACAAAAATCTCACCCATGGTCTCGGCCCCAGCGGTGGTCAGGCTCCGGCTCGACAAAGCGAAGGTGAAAATCGTATTCAACAGGCAGCTCGTCCTGTAGCCATCGCCTGACCTCCCGTTCAAACCCACCATGGCCGGCGCCTGCCGCCGGCCTTTCTTTTTTCCCGCCACGCTATGATCACCCACATCATCTTCGACCTGGGCGGTGTGATTTTCAAAATCGACAAGCACCAGGCCATCGCACGTTTTCAGGAAATCGGATTCAACGACGCCGCCACCTATCTCGACGCCTACGAGCAGAAGGGCATCTTTGGCGACGTTGAAGCCGGACGCATCACCGACGAGCAGTTCCGCCAGCAACTCTCTCAGCTCGCCGGACGCGAATTCACCATGCAGCAATGCGACTATGCCTGGCAGGGCTACTACGTCCATCTCCCGGAGCACAACCTCACGGCCCTGCAAGACCTGCGCCGCCGTGGCTACCGCGTGAGCCTGCTGAGCAACACCAACCCCTTCATCATGCGCTGGGCGCGCAGCAGCGCCTTCGACGGCCACGGCCACGCGCTCGACCACTACTTCGACGCCCTCTATCTGAGCTACGAGCAGCGGCTGATGAAGCCCGACCCGCACTTCTTCGTGGCAGTGCTGCGCGCCGAGGGCGTGATGCCGCAAAACGCCGTGTTCATCGACGACGGCCCGCGCAACACCGAGGCCGCCGCCCGCCTCGGACTACACACCCTCCAGCCCGACAACGGCGCCGACTGGCGACCCGACCTCGAAGCGCTGCTCCGCAACAACTCCGGCAGCACACACTAAGACCCACACCTCCGCCGTCGCACTTCCATCGCACTTCAGGAGGCCACTCCACGCTCCTCAACCGCTCCTCAAGGCTCAAATTTCGAAAAAAACAAGCATTTCCTTTGCCTTCACTCTTTTTTTGCGTAACTTTGTGATTTAATTCACGAACCAAGATTCCAAAATGAGTAACTCCAACGGATTCAATAAGTTCCGCGAAGACCACCCGTTCCTCATCAACGGTGTGCTCATCGCCATCGCCTTTGTCCTGGCGGGCTACATTGGCCTGCTGTTCATCGACGTGTTCACCTCCCACGGCCAGGAGCGCCGCGTGCCCGACGTGCGCAACCTGCCGCTCGAACAAGCCATCGACAAGCTGGAGTCGGCCGGATTCAAGTGGGACATCAGCGACTCCACCACCTTCTACGAGCAGTACAAGCCCGGCGTGGTCATCGACCAGGACCCGCGCCCATTGAGCTACATCAAAGCCATACGCACCATCTACCTCAAAGTGAACGCCATGCACGCCCGCTCGGTGAAACTGCCCAAACTGCAAGACATCTCGGTCCGCCAGGGACTGGCACAGCTGCGGGCTTTCGGCTTCAAGAACGTGATGGTCGACAGCGTGGCCTCGCCCTATGGAGGCCTGATTCTGCAAGTCACGGCCAACGGACGAAGCGTGGCCGAGGGCGCCACCGTCAGCGTGAACGCGCTCATCCGGCTCACCGTGGGCGACGGCTCAATCGAGAACCTCGACCCCACCGCGGTGCTCGACTCCGCAACCATCGACGCCATCGAAGCGCAGAACTACGAGGAAGACATGAAGAAATACAACCAAAGCCTCGAGCAAGAGCAGGAGCAGAACCAGAACAAATGAGCGACCCCGACCTCATCGACGACCTCGACCTCGACCTGCACGCACCATCGGCAGCCGACTTCTCCGAACCCGACTTCACCGAGAACGGGCGCGACCTGTGGGAGCACTACCGCTACGAGGTGGAACGCGGACAAGAACTGCTGCGCATCGACAAGTATCTCACCGAACGCGTCAAAGGCACCTCGCGCAACCGCATCCAGCGCGCCGCCGAGGCCGAGTGCATACGGGTGAACGGGCAACCCGTCAAAAGCAACTACCGCGTCCATCCGGGCGACGTGATCAGCGTGGTGATGGACCGACCGCGCTACGAAAACGAAATCATCGCACAGCCCATCCCGCTCGACATCGTCTACGAGGACGACCAGCTCATGGTGGTCAACAAGCCCGCCGGAATGTGCGTCCACCCAGGCCACGGCAACTTCGACGGCACACTGGTCAACGCGCTGGCATGGCACTTCCGCGACCTGCCCGACTACGACGTCACCGACCCCCGACTCGGACTCGTGCACCGAATCGACAAGGACACTTCGGGTCTGCTCGTGGTGGCCAAGACTCCGCACGCCAAGACCTCGCTCGGCACGCAGTTCTTCAACAAAACCACCACTCGCCAGTATGTGGCCGTGGTGTGGGGCGAGATGAAGCAGCTCGACGGCACCATCGAGGGCAACATCGGCCGAGACCCGCGCGACCGAATCAAGATGTGCGTCACCACGGCCGACCAGGGTAAGCACGCCGTCACGCACTACCACACGCTCGAGAACCTGGCCCATGTGGCCGTGGTGCAGTGCCAGCTCGAAACGGGACGCACTCACCAGATACGCGTCCACATGAAGCACATCGGCCACCCCCTCTTCAGCGACGAGCGCTACGGCGGCGACCAGGTGCTGCGAGGATTCAAGACGGCGAGCTACAACCAATTTATACAAAACTGCTTCAAGCTCTGCCCGCGGCAGGCACTCCACGCCAAGACGCTCGGATTTGTGCACCCCACCACCGGGCAGGCCATGCACTTCGACAGCATGCTGCCGGCCGACCTCGCGGCGCTCATCGACAAGTGGCGCGACTATGCCGCACAACTGCAGCGATAGCCCATGCCCGCACCTCGAAGCATCTTTTCCAACACCCCGAAAACGTTTTTTCGAATTTCCTTTCACATTTCGTTTTTATTTGGTAACTTTGCACCTGCGATTAGCAACGCGATGCCAATGAGAAGGACTTTGACAATAGTGCTGACGGCAATCGCACTGACTGTGAGCAACATGGCCAGTGCCCAACTCGCGTGGCGCGAAACCAACCGCGAAGTCACCGGCCGAAGCCTCACCGACCCAAAGCTCACCGACGGCATCGAAATATATGGCTACAACGGCACCATCACCATCAAGACCACGCGGCGAATCACCGTGCGCGTGTTCACCATTCTCGGGCAAAGCGTGTCGCAAGCCACTCTCAACCCCGGCACGTCGGAACTCAAAATCGGCACCCGGGGTATCTACATCGTCAAAATAGGCAACCTCACACAGAAGGTGGCCCTCTGAAATGCAACAAACATCCTCAATTCAACTAATTAACAAACCTATAAACATCTTATTGCAACACTATGGCAATGAATGAGAAAATTGACTGGAGCAACCTTTCGTTCTCCTACATGAAAACCGACTACAACGTTCGTTGCACCTACCGCGACGGAAAATGGGGCGAGATTGAAGTCTGCAGCGACGAGCACATCACGCTCCACATGGCCGCAAGCTGCCTCCACTACGGACAGGAAATCTTCGAGGGACAGAAGGCCTTCCGCGGCAAGGACGGCAAGGTGCGCCTCTTCCGCATCGAGGAGAACGCTAAGCGCATGCAAGCCAGCGCTCTGGGCATCAAGATGCAGCCCATCCCCACCGAACTCTTCGTCGAAATGGCCAAGAAGGTGGTCCAACTCAACGCACGCTTCATCCCGCCCTACGGCAGCGGCAGCTCGCTCTACCTGCGTCCGCTCGAAATCGGCATCACTCCCCGTGTGGGCGTCAACCCCGCCGATGAGTACACCTTCATCATCTTCGTCACGCCCGTAGGCCCCTACTTCAAGGACGGCTTCAAGCCCACCAAGGTGGCCATCTACCGCGAGTTCGACCGCGCCGCTCCCCTCGGCACCGGACGATGGAAAGTGGGCGGCAACTACGCCTGCGGCATGGGAGCCACTGCCAAGGCCAAGGCCAACGGATTCAGCGCAGCCCTCTTCCTCGACCCCAAGGAGAAAAAGTATCTCGACGAGTGCGGACCCGCCAACTTCTTCGCCATCAAGGACGGCAAATACATCACCCCGAAGAGCGACTCCATTCTCCCGTCGATCACCAACATGAGCCTCCAGCAGATTGCCATCGACCTCGGGCTGGAGGTGGAGCGCCGACCCATCCCCGTCGAGGAGCTCGCCGAGGTGCAGGAAGCTGCCGAGTGCGGCACCGCTGCCGTGGCTACGCCCATTGGCGAAATCTACGATGAGGGCATGAACAAGACCTACGTCATCTCGAAAGACGGCAACCCTGGCCCCATCACCACCGAGCTTTACAACCGCCTCCGCGGCATTCAGCTTGGCGAAGTAGAAGACACCCACAACTGGAACACCATCATCGAACTCTGACGCGAGAACCCTCGCAACCGTCTATCCCGACACAACAAACAATTCAATTCACGCCGATTGCACATAGCCCGTCACACAAGTACCCGCTGCGCTGTGCAATCGGCGTGACTTCATTCACAACAACACCCAACCATCGTGCTCGACTACGACCGAATCATCACTCAGTTCTACACCCCCGGCTATCTGGACTACGACATCCTGGTCACCCACAGCCGCCAGGTGGCACAACAGGCCATCCTCCTCGCCCGGCGCTACATGGAGCGGCACCCCGACTGCACGGTCGACCTGCAATTCATCCAAGAGGCCGCCATGCTCCACGACATTGCCGTCTTCAAGACCAATGCGCCAGGCATCGGCTGCTATGGCGACCAACCCTACATCAGGCACGGCGTCCTTGGCCGCGAACTGCTCGATAGCCTCGGACTTCCGCGCCATGCGCTCGTGTGCGAACGCCACACAGGATCAGGCATTTCGGCCATCGACATCGCACGCCAGCACCTCGACCTGCCCGAGCGCGACATGCTGCCCGTCACCATCGAAGAGAAAGTCATCTGCTACGCCGACAAATTCTACAGCAAGTCGCACATCCACCGCATGAAGTCGCTCGCAAAAGCACGCAAATCGCTCGCAAAATTCGGCCCCGACACCAGCCAGCGGTTCGAACAACTCATCGAGCAATTCGGCCTCCCCTTCCACACCGAAACCACCAAATAAACCCCACACAGCACCCAAAAGCAATAGGCCTGCCTTGCCATGGCCGGATAACCAAATTACCACCCAGCAGTAGGGCCATGACCTGTCATGGCCGGATAACCGAATCAAACACCCGGCAGTAGGGCCATGACCTGTCATGGCCGGATAACCGAATCAAGCCAAATCCATACACCAGTAGGGCCTCGCCTTGGCGTGGCCAGACGACCGAATCAAGCCAAGTCAAACACCTTCCGACGGTAGGGCCATGACCTGTCATGGCCGGATAACCAAATCAAAAAAACCGGCAGTAGGGCCATGACCTGTCATGGCCGGATAACCGAATCAAAAACCCGGCAGTAGGGCCATGACCTGTCATGGCCGGATAACCGAATCAAACACCCGCCAGTACGGCCTCGCCCTGGCGTGGCCAGATAACCAAATCAAACACTCCTCCAAAAAACCGAACCAAACCCAAAACCCACGCTCTCCATGCGCGACTGATACCAGTTCGAAGAACTGGACAAGGCCAGCCGGCCTTGAAGTGTAATGAAGAGGGCGTGCCAAAATTTGGATGTTCTCATAATGTGGCCGCCTAACGGCGGGAAATCTTTCAAATCTGTGCCAAATCAATCAATATTTTTTAATTAATACCGTTGTTAGATTTGAAAAAGATTTGAGAGATTTCCACGCGAAGCGTGCAAGACATTTATGACAACCGAGCCAAAATTGGGCCTCGCAGAGGGCCAACGGTAAGACAAAAACCCGCCAGCTGGCCCATAGCCTGCGGCCATCGTGGGCTGGCATGGCTCACTGACCGCCAGACGAAACGAATCAAACGCAACGTAAAGCGGCCTCCCCTTATCGGGAAGGCCGCCTAGCCTTTAGTCGAAACTAATCCGCTTGATGCGGTCAAGCAGTGA
>CAMVDK010000069.1 GCA_947166165.1 uncultured Porphyromonadaceae bacterium | reverse complement strand
CACGGCCGCATAGAGCGGACTGAGCAAAACCAGGGCAAAGGCCGAGGCCACAATATCGAAGAGGCGCTTCACATTCTTCGCGCACTCGCTCATGTTGCAGCCCGAGATGTCGACCAGCGGGTCGCCCTGAAAGTCGCCGATGCGCACCTGCGCGAGCAGCACGCCCTCGCGGTCGGGGGTCACGCGGATGGGCAGCCGCAGGTCGAACAGGCGGTCGATGGTGTGCATCAGCCCCTCACGGTTGACGCTGGTTGGCACCACAATCAGTTCCTCCACGCCATAGTTGGAACACACCTGCCTGATGTCGTCGATTGAATGGCGCGGCAACACGGTGGGGGCATCGGCCTCGCCGGCAATGCGCACCAGGCCAATCACCTCGTAGCCCAGCGAATGGCGCATGCTGTTCAGGCGTTCGACAAAGGCCACCGCCTTGGCTCCGGCGCCCACCACAAGCGTCTTCGAACTCCATCGGCGGTTTTTGATCTGCCGCGCCGTGTGGGTGGTGATCACCACGCGCACCGCATAGACGATGAAGAAGAGCAACGCCCACAGCGTCATGAGCATCTCGTAGTTGAACCTGCGGGGCAGAATCACATCGTTGATGAGCGCGAGGAAGAAAATCACCAGCGCGTTCACCACAGCACTCCAAAAGGTGGTGAGCAACTCCTGCACGCGCGACTTGCGCATCACCTCGTTGTAGTAGCCCGAGAGCACATAGGTGCACATCATCATCAGCGGGAACAGCAACTGGCCGAGCAGCACGGTGCCGGTGCCAAGGAATTCGCACAGCGAGCCGTAGCTGCCATGCACCGCACCCAGGTGGTAGCGCGCGCAGTTGTAGGCCAGCCACGCCAAGTTCGACGACACAAAGTCGCCAACCACATATTTAACTCTTTGCAATCGTTGGTCGATCATTGAAACAAATTCTTTACTGCCGAGCCGTCATCTGATAATCTTGAAAGTGCCATCGCTTCGCAGCAAGATCACGTTGGAGGCCGCGCAGGGCGTGGTGTCGTCCTGCCGGTAGTTCACCACATAGTCCACACCGTTGCGTATTTCTTGCGCCACCTCGGCAAAGCAGGCCGCCGTTGGCTCGCCGCTCACGTTGGCCGACGTCGACACGATGGGCCGCCCGAGCCTTGCGCACAACTCGCGGCAAAAGCGGTCGCTCGCCACACGGATGCCCACACTGTCGGCCTCGCCCAGCAGAGCGGGAGCCAGATTATAGGCGCCTTCGTAAACGATGGTGAGCGGCTTGACCGCCACTTCGATCAGCTCGTATGCCATGCGCGGCACATCCACCACATAGTGGTCAAGATGGTCGGCGCTGTCGAGCAGCACGATGAGCGCCTTGTGGTCGTCGCGGTGCTTGAGGGCATACACGCGGCGCACCGCATCGGCATTGGTGGCATCGCAGCCTATGCCCCATATCGTGTCGGTGGGATAAAGTATCAGCCCACCACGCTCCAGCACCTCGATGCACGCATCAAGGTCGGCCTGGTAGGAACGTATTTTGTTGTTATTCATCGGCTAAACATTTATTGCTTCGGCCCGCCGAGGATGCCAACCGGCATTCGCAGCGATTCCAGCAAACAAAGATACGGCAAATTGTGCGATTGAAAAAACGTTTTTAATATTTTTTTTCTTTTTCAAGTTAAACTAAAGTGCGGCCTCATCATCTAAAAGGCGTGATTATGCAATAAAATTCAGATATCGCGATATGAAAAAGACCCTGTTCCGCCTCGCGCTCTGCGCAGCTGTCCTGGCGATAGCCGCCGCGCCGGTGCATTCGAAAACAAAGAAGAAAACGTCAGCCAAACCGGCCACCTCGCAAGTCATCTACACCGGCGACCTGGCCAAGAAAGTGTATGGCTACAACGGCCCCACCCCGCTCAACATCCACATCGAGGGCGGACGCATCACCCGCATCGAGGCCCTGCCCAACAACGAGACACCGCAATACTTCAAGCGCGTCACGGCCAAAATATTCCCCCTCTACGAGGGCAAGACCGTGGCCGAGGCCAAAAAGATGCATGTCGACGCCGTGTCGGGTGCCACCTATTCGAGCGAAGCGGTGATCAAAAACATCCAGATGGGCCTTGAGCAGGCCGGCACAACTGCCCCGAAGAAAGGCAAGGGAAAGAAGAAATGAACACGACTGCCGCCATCAGCCACAGCAGCACGCTTGTAGTGGCCGCCGGCCACACGGCAAAGGCCATGGGCTCGGGCGACCTTGAAGTGCTGGCCACCCCCGCGCTCGCGGCGCTCATGGAGAACGCCGCCATGCTCGCCGCCCGGCCACTGCTCGATGACGGGCAGACCACCGTTGGCTCGAGCATCCACGTCGACCACCTGCGGCCGTCGCCTGTGGGGGCCACCGTCGGCGCCACAGCCACACTGCAGCAACGCGACGGGCGCCGGCTCTCATTCGTCATCACCGCCACGCAAAGCGATGTGGAGGTAGGCAAGGCCACGCACGTGCGCTACATTGTCGATCGCCAGCGATTCCTCGAAAAAATGTGACAAGCGGAGGGTCTAGTTCAACTAGAAGAACTAGTTTAACTAGAAGGACTAGTTCAACTAGAAAATCTAGATTCCCTCGGCTCCTCCGCAATGCGAAATCAAAAAACTTCGTCTTTTATTTTGCATTGTTCTCGGATTGCAGTAACTTTGCAGTCGGAAACAAACAAAAGCCTATAATGAAAGCAAATCTCTATTCCGAAGTCGAGCAGCCCATCGAGGCCATCGACGAGCACAAACTGGCCATTGCCACCGAGCGTCCCGAGCGCGTCAATGCTCCCAAGCAGGAACTCTACATCGTCGACTACAAGACGCTTGCCAAACCCACATTCATCGCACTGGTCATCCTCGCCGTGTGGGCAATCGCCACTTGGCTACTATAATCGATTGATTGATTGTGATATGACTGCTTGCACGACTGCTTGAGGAAAATTTACTCCGAAAAAAGTCGCTGAAAAATTTGGCCGGTTCGGCAAAAAGCAGTAATTTTGCACTCGCAATTCCGAAATGAATGGCTCCTTAGCTCAATTGAATAGAGCGTTTGACTACGGATCAAAAGGTTACAGGTTTGAGTCCTGTAGGAGTCACGAAGCGGCAGAGCCTCGGCTTTCGAGCCGGGGCTTGTTTTATGGGGATAATCGCACTCGCCATTCAACCGCCCGCAGCATCCCCGCCGCCCAATCGCCGAGACCGCCGTGACACACTCGGGACGCACCCGCCGATGCACCTCCGAAACACTTTCCCGAAAAAAGTCGCGGAAAAATTTGGCCAGTTCGGCAAAAAGCAGTAATTTTGCACTCGCAATTCCGAAATGAATGGCTCCTTAGCTCAATTGAATAGAGCGTTTGACTACGGATCAAAAGGTTACAGGTTTGAGTCCTGTAGGAGTCACGAAGCCTAAAACCCCTCGCTCAATCCGCGAGGGTTTTTAGGCTTACATGCACACCACCTCGGCCAAGACAGAAATGCAAAGTCAACAACCGCCATAATTAAGGTGGGTTCTATAAATTGCAAAAAAGTAATGTGGGGTTTTGGCCGCCTTGGGTTGCTTGCTGGCATCTTTTGTCTCAACTGCTTGAACCGTAGCCCGCTACTGCTTCGCGCAGCTTGAGCCAAAACCTGCTCAGCAATCAAGCCCAATTCGGCTCAAGCAATTTATAGAACCCACCTTAACGCACATCGCCCCTCCCCTTTTTACTGACACCCTCCCGACAAAGGAGCCGAGCGGACACCGGCGGAGAGTGAAGGAATCGCGCGTGGCATGGTTGTTGCAATAAACATGGGTGGAATACGTTTACACAAATCGAATATTTACATCAACAGAATGAAATACGACAGACATCTGCAGCACACGCTCATGCAGCGGACCATCGACTTGCCCGTGGCAGGCCTGCACACCGACGACGAAGAGGACGACGAGCTGCCCGATGAGGGCTCCACGCCTCCGGGTGGCTTCGGTGCCGAAAAACACACCCAGCGACGAAATGTCATGAAAGGTGACAATAATGGCACCCCGGTGATTGACAAATACAGCAAGGACATCACCCGCGCAGCCGCCGAGGGCCGGCTCGACCCGATGGTGGGCCGCGAGCGCGAAATCGAGCGTCTGGCTCAAATCCTGAGCCGGCGCAAGAAGAACAACCCGGTGCTCATCGGCGAGCCGGGCGTGGGCAAGAGCGCCATCATCGAGGGCCTGGCCAAACGCATCACCGAGCGCAAGGTGCCTCGCACGCTCATGGACAAGCGCATTGTGAGCCTCGACATGGCGGCCATCGTGGCCGGCACGAAATACCGTGGTCAGTTTGAGGAGCGTGTGAAAGCCGTGGTCGACGAGGTGACGCAGCACCCCGACATCATCATGTTTATCGACGAAATCCACAACATTGTGGGCGCCGGCAACGCCAGCGGGTCGATGGACGCCGCCAACCTGCTCAAGCCGGCGTTGGCGCGAGGCGAGTTCCAGTGTATCGGAGCCACCACGCTCGACGAGTACCGCAAGAACATCGAGAAGGACGGCGCCCTCGAGCGGCGGTTCCAGAAGGTGATTGTGGAACCCACCACCGCCGAGGAGACGCTCCAAATCCTGCATAACATCAAGCACGTCTACGAGAAGCACCACGGCGTGAACTACACCGACGCCGCGCTCGAGGCGTGCGTGCGCCTCACCGACCGCTACGTGAGCGATCGCTTCTTCCCCGACAAGGCCATCGACGCGATGGACGAGGCCGGGTCGCGCGTACATATTAAAGTAGTGGTGCCTCCCGAGATCGACGACCTGGAGAAGCGCATCGCCGAGGCGCAGGAGAACAAGTTCAAGGCCGTGCAGGCACAGAACTTCGAGAGTGCCGCCGGCTACCGCGACCAGCAGGAGCGGCTGAAGCTTGAACTGGAATACGCCAAGCAGCAGTGGGAGAAGGAACTCGATAACCGCCGTGAGACCGTCGACGAGGCCGACGTGGCCGAAGTGGTGGCCCTCATCACCGGCGTGCCCACTCAGCGCATCGCCCAGAGCGAAGGCATCCGCCTGCTGGGCATGACCGACGAGCTGAAGCGTCAGGTGATCGGTCAGGACGAGGCCATCGACAAGATTGCCCGTGCTATCCGACGCAACCGTGTGGGCCTGCGCGACCCCAAGCGCCCCATCGGCTCGTTCATGTTTCTCGGTTCCACCGGTGTGGGCAAGACGCTGCTGGCCAAGAAACTGGCCGAATTCCTCTTCAACAGCGACGACGCCCTCATCCGCATCGACATGAGCGAATATATGGAGAAGTTCAACGTGTCGCGCCTCGTGGGAGCGCCTCCGGGCTACGTGGGCTACGAAGAAGGCGGCCAGCTCACTGAGAAGGTGCGCCGCCACCCCTACTCTGTGGTGCTGCTCGACGAGATGGAGAAGGCGCATCCCGATGTGTTCAACCTGCTGCTGCAAGTGCTCGACGAGGGCGCGCTCACCGACAGCCTGGGCCGTCGGGTCGACTTCAAGAACACCATCATCATCATGACCTCGAACATCGGAACGCGCGAGCTGAAAGACTTCGGCGCCGGCGTGGGATTCCATAACAACGAAATCACCCGCGAGCGCAGCGACTCGGTGATACGCAAAGCGCTCAACCGCTCGTTCTCGCCCGAGTTCCTGAACCGCGTTGACGACATCATCACCTTCGCCTCGCTCGACCACGACGCCATCCTCAAGATTGTGGATGTGGAGCTGGCCTCGCTCTACAAGCGCGTGGAAGACGCAGGCTTCACATTGCACATCACCGACGCCGCCAAGCAACTCGTGGCCGAGGCCGGTTTCGACGTGCAATATGGTGCCCGCCCGCTCAAACGCGCCATCCAGAGCCACATCGAAGACCCGCTGAGCGAGCTGCTCCTGCGCGAGGAAGCCAAACCCGGCGACACCATCATCATGGAAAAGGACGGCGACGACATCAAAGCCCGCGTCCAACAAGCCGAACAAGCCACAACCTGACAAAAATTAGGACATGAGTTCTCCCGAATCTTCGCCCAACAATCCCGAAAGCCGCATCACACCCGAGCTGACGAAGGAATACGACCTGCAACGCTTCCTCACAGCGCAGGATTTCGCCTACGACAAAGCCCTCGGCGAGATACGCTCAGGCCGCAAGCGCACCCATTGGATCTGGTACATATTCCCACAACAGAAAGGCCTCGGCCACAGCCACAACTCCGAGTTCTACGGCCTCGATGGCATCGACGAGGCCCGCGCCTACCTCGCCCACCCCGTCCTCGGAGCACGGCTCAGAGAAATCTCCGAAGCGCTGCTGACCCACGCCGGCCAGCGCGACATCGACGACATCATGGGCCAGCAGATTGACGTGTTGAAGCTGCAAACGAGCATGAATCTCTTCAACCGCATTTCGCCGAACGACGTCTTCCAGAAAGTCCTCGACGCCTTCTTCTAGACTGTTTTTAGATGGCCACGCACAAAGGCCTCAGTCACATCAAGGGCAATATGGCGCATCAGCCTCCAAGGCATGTCTCCGCGAAGTGACTGCACGTCACGTGGCGACTGCAAAAATGTCATACACCGAGTGTGTGGCATTTTTTTTGTAATTAACACTCTCTGAAGTGGCCTCCTTCGGAGGCACTCCACGGGAGATGCGGCTCATCCCCCAACCAACGCAAGCGTTGTTTGGGGGTTATCAAGATAACGGCCTCCGGCCGAATTTACCTTCAGCGTGAGCCTGCCCGGAGGGCAACATCTCAATAACCCCGGAACGGAGCGCAGCGACGGCCCGGGGGTGAGACGACGATAGAAAAATGCCTCTGAAAGAGGCTACATAACAACAGACGATGAGTTATACAACATTGTATTATCACATAGTGTTTCGCACATGGAAGGGCCAACATACGATTCCACTCGAACATGAGCGCGAACTATATGCATATATTATGGGCTTCTTCAACAATATTGGGGGCCGACTCTTGCGCATAGGTGGGATGCCAGACCATATACATATACTGGCCTCTTTGCCACCCATGAAGTCAATCAGCGATATCATCCAAGCATTGAAATCTGGCACCAGTAAATGGTTGAAAACAAACCCCAATTTTCCTCATTTCTTGAAATGGGGTGAGGGTTACGCCGCTTTCACTGTCGGGAGAACAGAAATTGATATGGTGAGACAATATATTGTCAATCAGAAAGCACATCATGTGTCGGAACAATTTGCCAACGAGTATCGCCGCCTGATTATTGAGCATGGTGGCGAAATTGACGAAAAATATTTCCTCACTGATGGGTGATGTGGAAGTAGCCTCCTCCGGAGGCATCTTGATGTGGCGCCAATCCCCCGGTCGCCGCTTCGCTCTGACCGGGGGTTATTAAGATAACGGCCTCCGGCCGTATCGGCAGCAAAGGCTGCACAACGGTTATCGAGCCGTATCGGCAGCAAAGGCTGCCCGGAGGGCAGGATTTGGATAACCCCGGAACACCGCGCCAGCGGTGGCCCGGGGAGATAACGAACCTCAATATCGCCTCTGGAAGAGGCAACTACATTCGACAACTAACTATAAAAACAAATATTATGGCAACAAAAGGTAACATCGGGGTAACGACCAACAACATCTTCCCCGTTATCAAGCAATTTCTTTACAGCGACCACGAGATTTTCTTGCGCGAGCTGGTGTCGAACGCCGTGGATGCGACGCAGAAACTGAAAACGCTGGCCTCGGCTGGCGAGTTCAACGGCCCGACCGAGGGACTGAAGGTGACTGTGGCTGTCGACAAGGAGGCCGGCACGCTCACGGTGAGCGACCAGGGCATCGGCATGACCGCCGAGGAAATCGACAAATACATCAACCAGATCGCCTTCTCGGGCGCCGAGGAGTTCCTGAACAAGTACAAGGACAACGCCGCCGCCATCATCGGCCACTTCGGCCTGGGCTTCTACTCGGCCTTCATGGTGGCCAAGAAGGTGGAAATCCGCACGCTGTCGTGGCAGGAAGGGGCGAAGGCCGTATGCTGGACTTGCGACGGCTCGCCGGAGTATGAGATGACCGATTGCGACAAGGCCGAGCGCGGCACCGACATCGTGATTCACATCGACGACGACGAGAAGGAGTATCTCGAGCAGGCGCGCATCAGCGGCTTGCTCACCAAGTACTGCCGGTTCCTGCCCGTGCCCATCGTGTTCGGCAAGGAGCAGGAGTGGAAAGACGGCAAATATGTGGACACCGACCGCGACAAGGTGATCAACGACGTGGAGCCGCTGTGGACCCGCAAGCCCACCGACCTCAAGGATGAGGACTACATCAAGTTCTACCACGCCATCCAGCCCGGGCAGGAAGACCCGCTATTCTGGATCCACCTGAACGTGGACTTCCCGTTCACGCTGACGGGCATCCTCTACTTCCCGAAAATCAAGAACAACCTCGACATCCGCAAGGACCGCATCCAGCTCTACTGCAACCAGGTGTACGTCACCGACAGCGTGGAGGGTGTGGTGCCCGACTTCCTGATGCTGCTCCAGGGCGTGATCGACTCGCCCGACATCCCGCTCAACGTGTCGCGCTCCTACCTGCAGAGCGACCGCAACGTGAAGAAGATTTCCACCTACATCACCAAGAAGGTGGCCGCCCGGCTCGAAGAAATCGCCAAGAACAACGCCGAGGAGTTTGAGCAGAAGTGGAACGACATCAAGATCTTCATCGAGTATGGCATGCTCAGCGACGAGAAATTCTGCGAGCAAGCCATGAAGTTCGCCCTGGTTGAGAACACCGAAGGCAAGTACTACAAACTCGACGACTACAAGACCCTCATCGAGGGCAGCCAGACCGACAAGGACGGCAACCTTATCTACCTCTACGCCACCAACAAGGAGGACCAATTCACCCACATCAAGGCGGCCACCGACAAGGGCTACGACGTGCTGATGATGAACGGCCAGCTCGATGTGCCCTTCGTGGGCATGCTCGAGCAGAAGAACGAGAAGTCGCGCTTCGTGCGTGTGGACAGCGACGTGATCGACCGCCTGATTGTCAAAGACACCAGCCGCGAGGTGGAGCTGACCCAGGCCGAGAAGGATGTGGCCACCACCCTGTTCCAGTCGCAGGCTCCCAAGAACGAGAAAGCCAACTTTATGGTCACCTTCGCCGCCCTCACGGCCGACGACCAGCCCATCGTGGTGACGCAGAGCGAATACATGCGCCGCATGAAGGAGATGGCGCAGTTCCAGCCCGGCATGAGTTTCTACGGCGAACTGCCCGACAGTTATTCGCTCACGCTCAACACCGAGCACCCGCTGGTGAAGCGCGTGATCGACGACGCCGTCAAGGCCACCGAGGCCGAGCTCAAGCCCATCGACGAAGAGCTCACCGCCACCAACAACGTGATCAGCGCCCTGCGCGACCTGAAGAAGGACGACAAGGACCTCACCGACGAGCAGAAGAAAGACCTGGAGAGCAACGAGAGCCACGCCCGCGAGCTGCGCGAGAAGAAGACCGCCGCCATCACGGCCTATGCCGCCGGCCAGGACATCGTGCACCAGCTCATCGACATCGCCCTGCTGGGCAGCGGGCTGCTCAAGGGCGAGGCCCTGGATGAGTTCCTCAAGCGCTCGGTGAGCCTGCTCAAGTGAAACCATCACCGCACCATGCACAATTTGCCGTGGCCCTCCACGAGCGAATTGTGCATCGTGCTTTTTTGTTGACAATCAAGCAAAACCAGACATGGACAACGAGAATCTGCGACTTGACTTCTACCGCATCGACGACGAGAGCGAGGGCGAAGTGACCATGTTCGACGCCCGCGTTCAAGCCGGCTTCCCCAGCCCCACACAGGGCATGCCTGGCGACATCATCGACCTGAACCGAGCATTAATCAACAATCCAGCGGCCACCTTCTGCGCCCGTGTAACGGGCAACTCGATGGTCGACGCCGGCATCAACGACGGCGACCTGCTCATCATCGACCGCTCGCTCGACCCCGGCGACGGCGACATAGCCGTGTGCTTCATCGACGGTGATTTCACCGTCAAGCGCATCGCCATCAAGAGCGACGGCATCTACCTCGTGCCGGCCAACAAGCAGTTCCCCGAGATTCACGTCGGCCGCGAGAGCCATTTCATGATTTGGGGCGTGGTGGCGCACGTGGTGAAGAACATGAAGCGCCGCTGAGGGCCTAATCGGTGAGTTTGCGGTAGCGTATGCGCGTGGGCTCCTCGCGCCCCAGGCGCTTGAGCTTGTTCTCCTCATACTCCGAATAGCTGCCCTCGAAGAAGAACACCCGCGAGTCGCCCTCAAAGGCCAGGATGTGGGTGCAGATTCGGTCGAGGAACCAGCGGTCGTGGCTGATGACTACGGCGCACCCCGCAAAGTCGTCGAGGCCTTCCTCGAGCGCCCGCAGGGTGTTGACGTCGATGTCGTTGGTGGGCTCGTCGAGCAGCAGCACATTGCCCTCCTGCTTGAGCGCCAGTGCGAGTTGCAGACGGTTGCGCTCGCCGCCCGACAGCACGCCGCACTTCTTCTGCTGGTCGACCCCCGAGAAGTTGAACCGCGACAAGTAGGCCCTGGCGTCCACGTCGCCCCCGCCCATGTGCAGCCGGTCCCCCCCGCCCGAGATCACCTCGCGGACGGGCTTGTCGGGCTCGATGCTTGTGTGCTGCTGGTCGACGTAGACGGCCTTCACCGTCTCGCCCACCTCGAAGGTGCCGCTGTCGGGCTGTTCGAGTCCCATGATCAGGCGGAAAAGGGTGGTCTTTCCGGCTCCGTTGGGGCCAATCACGCCCACAATGCCGTTCGGTGGAAGCATGAAGTTGAGGTCGTCGAAGAGCAGTTTGTCGCCATAGGCCTTGGCCACATGGTGTGCCTCGATCACCTTGTTGCCCAGCCTGGGGCCGTTGGGGATGAAGATTTCCAGCTTCTCCTCCTTCTCCTTGATGGTTTCGTTGAGCAAGCGGTCGTAGCTGTTCAGACGCGCCTTTCCTTTGGCCTGACGGGCTTTGGGCGCTATGCGCACCCACTCGAGCTCGCGCTGCAGAGTCTTTTGTCGCTTGCTCTCGGTTTTCTCCTCCATGGCCAGTCGCTGCGTCTTCTGCTCGAGCCAGCTGCTGTAGTTCCCGCGCCAGGGAATGCCCTCGCCACGGTCGAGCTCAAGAATCCATCCGGCCACATGGTCGAGGAAGTAACGGTCGTGGGTCACGGCAATCACGGTGCCCTCGTATTGCTGCAGATGCTGCTCAAGCCAGTCGATCGACTCGGCGTCGAGGTGGTTGGTGGGCTCGTCGAGCAGCAGCACGTCGGGCTTTTGCAGCAACAGTCGGCACAAAGCCACGCGGCGGCGCTCGCCGCCACTCAGGTGCTCGGTGCTCTGGTCGCCGTCGGGGCAGCGCAGGGCATCCATGGCGCGCTCGAGGCGCGAATCGAGGTTCCAGGCGTCGGTGGCGTCGATCACATCCTGCAACTCTGCCTGCCGGGCGAAGAGCTCGTTCATCTTGTCCTGGTCCTCGTAATATTCGGGCAGACCGAACTTCTGGTTGATGGCCTCATATTCGGCCAGGGCGTCGACAACGGGCTGCACACCCTCCATCACCACCTGCTTGACCGTTTTGGAAGGGTCGAGCTGCGGATCCTGCGGCAGATAGCCCACGGTGTAGCCCGGCGCGAACACCACCTCGCCTTGATATTTCGTCTCAAGGCCGGCAATAATCTTCATCAGCGTCGACTTTCCGGCACCGTTCAGACCGATGATGCCGATTTTGGCGCCGTAGAAGAACGAAAGATAGATGTTTTTGAGAATCTGTTTCTGATTCTGCTCGATGGTCTTGCTCACTCCCACCATCGAGAAAATGATTTTTTTGTCGTCGACTGTAGCCATAATGTAAAGAATAATTTGGGCAAATTTACGAAAAACAATCGATATGGCGAAATGCCATGTTGCCCCAGTATTCATCATTCAACAATAATTCTCGCATAAATATTCAACAATTCCTTCCGCCCGCTTTTATTTTCCAACAAAACACAGAACAATGCTTACAATATCCTCGAAAATTGGCGACAATGCTTAAATATTGTTAAGCAACAAAAGATTTACTTGTAAAAATTATGCCGACCGAATTTGTATCGCTAATTTTGCCTTGGTTTTCATAATCAAATAGGATTCAAGCCGCCGTGAGGCGTTGAGAATCGCTTGAATTTGTTTTTTAAGGTTTATGTTAATGGTATTAGAAGGTTAATTAGTTAAGCAATCCCCGACGTCGATGTCGAGGATTTGTTTTTTTTGGCAATTAAAGGGATGTTCAAAACTGAGTTTGTAGAACCCACCTTAAGGTGGGCTCTACAAATTGCTTGAGCCGAATTGGGCTTGATTGTTGAGCCGGTTTTTGGCTCAAGCTGCGCCAGGCAGTAGCGGGCTACGGTTCAAGCAGTTGAGACAAAAGATGCCAGCAAGCAACCCAAGGCGGCCAAAACCATTCATTACTTTTTTGCAATTTATAGAACCCACCTTAATTTATTTCGCGTCTTCGTCATGAGCGCTCATGTTCTTGATAAACAGGTTGACCAGTCGCTTCAAGAAGAAGGTGTGTCTGACAGTATGGCGCGCCTTGTCGGCTATCGACCTACCGCCGGGAGCGGTGGCGGTAGCTGCTGCTGCCACCTTCTGCTCACGCTGGTCTATCTTAGTGCGCAGGCCCTCTGAAGCGTGATTATAAAGGAACGTATAGCAGGGCAACGCAGCCTTCATGATATAAGGAGTGAGGAAGGTGGTCACCACACTCGATGCCACGATGATGGGATAGATGATAGGATTGAGGACTCCCAAGCT
>CAMVDK010000068.1 GCA_947166165.1 uncultured Porphyromonadaceae bacterium | reverse complement strand
TGCCTTCGGGTGGCCCGCACTCGGTGTGTATGGCTGCCGCGGGGAGGAGGTGGGGCGAGTCGGTTGGGGCATGACCGCTGACTGCGACAAGTAGGGCCTCGCCTTGGCGTGGCCGGTTGCGGTGGCAAAACCCGCGGGCGGTAGGGCCAGGGTGCCTGCCTGCGTGAGGGGTGGAGCCGCCGTGCGTGGAGGCGCAAAAAAAGGAAGCCGGGCTTCACAGCTGGGCTCCCCAAGGATGCTACAAAAATGTTTTGGTGGTTTATTATTGCTGTCTTAATCATTTGAATGTGCCTCCAGCATGAAAACGCTACTCAAAATGTGCCGCTATTTGCAGGCGGCGCTTTTTTGGCTACTAAGTTACGGCGACTTACTGGATTTGATAAATATTTTTTGTTTTATTTACATCATTTCTAATCCTGAAACAGTCGCTATCGTTTTCAGTCAATGATGAGCATGGCATCGCCATAGGCCCCGAAGCGGTATTTCTCGTTGACAGCCAGCTTGTAAGCCTCCATGATGCGGTCGTAGCCGGCAAATGAGGCGGTGTTCATCAGCATGATGGAGTAGGGCATATGGAAATTGGTGATCAGTGCGTCGCAGGTGGTGCACTCGTAGGGCGGGAAGATGAACTTGTTGGTCCATCCGGTGTAGGGCTTGATGTGCCCGTTCATGCCCACGGCGCTCTCGAAGGCGCGGAGCACCGACGTGCCCACGCAGCACACCTTGTGCCCGTCGTCGCGGCGCTGGTTCACCTTCTCGGTCAGCGCCACGGGCACCTCGAGCTGCTCGCTGTCCATGCGGTGCTTGGTGAGATCTTCGACGTCGATGTCGCGGAAGCTGCCCAGGCCGATGTGCATGGTGATGAACTCGGTGTCGATGTCGCGTATCTCCATGCGACGCATCAGCTCGCGCGAGAAGTGAAGCCCGGCGGCCGGAGCCACCACAGCCCCCTCGTTGCGGGCGAAGATGGTCTGATAGCGCTCGGCGTCCTCAGGCTCCGCGTCGCGCTCAATGTAGTAGGGCAGCGGAGTGTTGCCCAGCGCGTAGAGCGAGGCCTTGAACTCGTCGTGAGGCCCGTCGTAGAGGAAACGCAGCGTGCGCCCGCGAGAGGTGGTGTTGTCGATCACCTCGGCTACCATCGAGTCGTCGAGGCCGAAGTAGAGCTTGTTGCCGATGCGTATTTTGCGGGCCGGCTCCACCAGCACGTCCCACAGCTTGAACTCGGGGTTGAGCTCGCGAAGCAGGAACACCTCGATGCGCGCCCCGGTCTTCTCCTTGTTGCCATAAAGCTTGGCGGGAAACACCTGCGTGTCGTTGAACACGAACACGTCGCCGGCATCGAAGTAGTCGAGCACGTCCTTGAACACGCGGTGCTCAATCTCGCCCGTGTGGCGGTGGAGCACCATCAGGCGCGATTCGTCGCGATGGGGCAGCGGATGCGAGGCGATAAGCTCCTTCGGCATCTCGGTGTTGAATTCAGAAAGTTTCATGTCGGTTCGGTTGGTTTTTGTCCACAGGTGCCGTGGCGGCTGGCCGAATGCCATAAGGCCACAACACCCCAATTTCGCTGCAAAATTACAAACTTTTTCCGACATGGCACTCAACAAGACCGAAAATCCTTGAAGCAAGTAGTGTATTTTTGTTTAGGGTGGGTTCTATAAATTGCTTGAGCCGAATTGGGCTTGATTGCTGAGCAGGTTTTGGCTCAAGCTGCGCGAAGCAGTAGCGGGCTACGGTTCAAGCAGTTGAGACAAAAGATGCCAGCAAGCAACCCAAGGCGGCCAAAACCATTCATTACTTTTTTGCAATTTATAGAACCCACCTTAGACTATAAGAACATAAGTTTCATATTTGACTGCGGTTTTTTTAGACATACGAACACAAGCGTTTGCTTTGGTGGGGCATGAAAAAACACAAGACCACCGCGAAACATGATTAGCGTAATTCGGGCGCATGCGCAAAATCTTTTGTCTAAGTCGCCGTTGAACACCCGAAGGGTGCATACCATCGGCATAGACACAGGTTTTGTCGGTGTTCTCTAAAGAACTTCGGAATTTAAGTTATCCTTTAAATACGGATTCGCGATGAAACGCCAGATAAGCCTTTCTTTGGTCGTCTAATGGCAAAAGTTGAATAAACTTTCCTTCAGTAATCCCAATACGACGAATATTCTGAGGAGAAAGCCAGTTTGAAATGTGAACGCAACGATCATCAGAAAAGGTGATGAATCCTCTATCAAATAATTTGTCGTATAATGGAGATAACATGAAGCCGTTTTTGGGGTCAAGTCTTTCTTTATCAGTTGAAACCGCCCAGGGTTTTATGTGACTTGCAATTAGCAATCTTTCATCGTTAATCATCGTGATAGGGCAAAACGGACATTCCTCTAATAATTTTTCTCGATACTGTCCTTGCCCAATTCGTGCATACCTTAATTGTTCATCCCGTTTGTTAGGCTTTTCAGTAGTTTCTGTCTTTTCTGTAGTTGCCTCTTTCTTTCCATAAGTATATACTAATGCCGTATGCAGGTCACCGATTGCATCAAAATCAGCAAATAATTTCCAATAGAAAACAATAGAACCTTTACTATCTGCAAGGCGTAAAGCAGAAATATAAGTTAAGTTTGGTAACGATATTTCACGAATGAGCCTATATGCATCATCAGAAGAATTAACATAGCCTCGTGGCCCAGCAATTTGTGTTTGGTCTTGAATGTTGAACTCAATTACTTCGGGCAATTTCTGAATACGATTAACTCGTTCAAGCCATAGTGATGACATTTTTTCTTTGCCTCTATAATCTTGTGATGGTTGTAAATACTCTTGTTTCATTGCTTGCATATAAGCAAGTAGGTCTGAGCGCAAAATAAAACAACGAGCATTAAAACCTGCATTTCCGTAAAATTCTCTCATTCGTTGTTTCGAAGAAATATAAAACTTCGCTTCACCGTGTCCAATGCCGATTTTACTACCACCAAGAACAAAAGAATCTGGTACGGTTTGAGCCGTATCAAATGTTTCTGTTACATCAAATTTTTGTCCGTCGATTATCATATGCCGTATTTAGTAATATCTAATTGTTTTAGAATCGCGATAAGAACATCAACAACAATACTATTGCCTGCTTGTTGATAAGATGCAGTATCAGAAACCACAATTTTGAATGTATCACGGAATCCCATTAGGCGCAAACATTCGCGTGGTGTTAATTTCCTAATTCTACCTTTGTGTGTAACATAGTTGTCAACTCCAGCACGATGCATTTTGTGCATGGATTGTAACAAAGGTCGAGCAATGTCTAAATCGGTTTCTGTTGAAGTCCTAAAACCTTTTGTACCACCAGCAAGAACATATTTTGCAACCTTTTCAGATAGATAATACTTTTCTTCAACATCCCTAACATCAAAAATAAACTCGTCAAAAGCAGGGTCAGAAGGTGTTAACTCTGAATCTGGATGAAAAACAAAATCACCATGCCAGTTAAACTGTTGATTTCGCTTTTGGCAAAGTTGAACATCTCCATTTATTTGAGTATAACACTTTGCTCTATTTTTGTGACTTGTGACGAACTTAATACCCTTTTCCCGTAGAAAATACTTGGTGTCAATATAATCTTCGAGAAAATCATACATTTTATATTCCAATTCAATTGGTGCTGGAAATTTGAAATCCGTCTCTTGCTTGAAGCCTAAGCAAAAGATGCGTTCTCTGTGTTGTGGAATGCCGTAATCGCAACTATTCAAAACACGGAATTTTACATCATATCCCAACTCCTCAAAAATATCATGGATTATTCTCCATGTTCTGCCTTTATCGTGGTTAATGAGTCCTCGAACATTCTCGAAAAGGAACAATTTGGGTTGTGTCTCTTTAACCACTCGTGCAAACTCATAGAATAATGTACCTCGTGCATCTTCAAATCCCAAACGACGGCCAACCATTGAAAATGCTTGACAAGGAGCACCACCCACAATAAAATCAACTTGACCTAAATATTTAGTAGCGTCAAATTCTCTTATATCACTAAACCAGTTTTCTTCAGTTATGTCATAGTTCGCAAAATAACTTTTCTTGCATTTATCGTCTATGTCACCAGCAAAAATTATTTTGTGATTTAGACCTAAACGTTGAAATGCATGCTCAATTGCACCAATTCCACTGAATACGGTTCCAAGTCTGACGCATCTCTCAGGGTGAGAAAACTCCAAATCTCTCCAATTTGGGCCATTAGAAATCGGAGTTGGCGTAATAATTTTGTCTGCAATACTGTAAGCCTTGCTTTTAATGGCCTTTTGAACCTCTGTAAGATTTTCAAAATCACAAGTAGACTCAAGTTCAAATAATGAACGCTGATAGGCTATGGCTTCTTCTGCAGCCATACCCATATTCATTAGTTCCTCAATGCTGTATTTTTTTATTTCGTTCATCAAATTCACCTTATAATCGGATGATTTTTGCTTGCAATATCGTATTTCACGAAATTGTTGAGTTATCTAAAACAAACTCTAATATAATCTCCTGCAAGTCGACCATAGCACATAAAATAGCAAGGGGAGTTTGTGAAATCGTTAATACTCGGTCTCTTTTTGGTCGGCAAGTGCAAAAACACCTCTTTCCAATCGACAAAGGTACGGATTTTTCCTCACATTTTGCCGTTTGTGAATAACTTTTTGCAAAAAAAGGTCGCATAGTCGCATGGATTGTATGGCTCACTGAATTTTTTCCTCGTGTATTCATGAGCCAGACGGGCGGTGGAGATTCTTTTTGGAAAAAATGCCGCAAAAATTTGTTTATATTGTGAAATTTTTATTAACTTTGCACCGTGAAACTTAAAGTAGCTAAAAACAGGCTCATCGTGGTGCTGCTGGGTGCGGTGCTGGTGGCGGCGGCGCTGACGTTGCTGCTGCTGCGCGCGTGCCAGCCAGCCGAGCAGCAGCGGCCGGTGATTGCCGTGTCGATTCCGCCGCAGCGCTATCTGCTTGAGCAGCTGACGGGTGGCAACTTCGACGTGGTGTGCCTGCTGCAAGACGAGGCCAACCCCGAGAGCTACGAACCCAGCATGAACAATGTGCTGGCCCTCGAGCAGAGCCGGGCCTACTTCATGATGGGCCACATCGGCTTCGAGGCGGCCATATTGAGCAAGGTGTCGGCGAGTCGGCCCGACCTCAAGGTGATTGACACCAGCACCGGCATCGACCTCGTGGCCTCGGGCCATGGCCCGAATGTGCCCGACCCGCATGTGTGGGTGTCGGTGGGCAACGCACGCCACATCGCGGCCAATATGCACCACGCCCTGGTCGACCTCGACCCGCCCCACCGCGGCGACTACGACCGCCGCTATGCACACCTGCGGCAGCGTCTCGACTCGCTCGACGGCGCCCTGCGCTCGATGCTCGATTCTGCGCGCGGCAGGGCCTTTGTGGTGTGGCACCCTTCGCTCACCTATTTTGCACGCGACTATGGCCTGCGCCAGCTCGCTGTGGAGCAAGACGGCCTGCGCGGCACGCCGCAGCGCGTGGAGCAGGTGCTCGACGAGGCTCGGCGGCTGCGCGTGGCCACTGTGCTCACTTACCGCGACATCGACGGCCGCACGGCGGCCATGGCACGGGCGCTGGATGCCCGCGTGGCCGAAATCAACCCCATGAGCCACGAGTGGGACCGGCAGTTGCTGCGCATCGCCCACGCGCTCACCGACTCCGTGCCATGAACGTGGCCCCACCGTGTGGGCGGCGAGGGTGAAGGCATTCCCAGCCAATGGATAACCAAACATTCAAAAGCATAATTACCCCTATCATCATGAACCGACGTAACCTGATTGTGGCGTTGCTCACTGCCTGTGTGGGTCTCGCCGGCTGGGCGGCCACATGGACGGTG
This sequence comes from uncultured Porphyromonadaceae bacterium, assembly GCA_947166165.1. Classification (GTDB taxonomy): domain Bacteria; phylum Bacteroidota; class Bacteroidia; order Bacteroidales; family Muribaculaceae; genus Sodaliphilus. The sequence continues at coordinate 6,961 of CAMVDK010000068.1, read as the reverse complement.
GCCTCGCCCGACGGGCGCCTGGTGGCCGACTGCGAGGTCGACGCCACGGGCACCCTTTCGTTCACCATCGCCAAGGACGGCCGCCAGGTGGTGGCTCCGTCGCGCCCGGCCATGACGCTCGACGGCGGCCGAGTGCTCGGACAGCGCGTGCGCGTGAAGAAGGCCGCCACGAGGCGTGCCACCTTTTCGGCCCGCACGCCCATCTACAAGAAGGCGCAGGTCGACCTGGCCTACAACCTGCTCACGCTCAACTGCGGCGACTACGACATCGAATTGCGCGCCTACGACCAGGCCATCGCCTACCGCTTTGTGACGCGCCTGCGCGACTCGCTCACCGTGGTGGCCGAGGACGCACGATTCGTACTGCCCGACGACTACACGGTGTATGCCGCGCCGGCCAATTCGCGCTTCGAGAGCGACGACCTGCGCGTGCAGGCCTTCTGCTCGTTCGAAAACACCTATGTGCACGCGCCCTTGTCGCAGCAGAGCCGCACCCACCTGAGCCTGTGCCCCATGCTGGTCGACCTGCCCGGCGGCGGACGCATGCTGCTGGGCGAATACAACGTGCGCGACTATCCAGGCATGCTGTTGCTGCCCGACCACGGCAACACCGTGCGCGCCTTCTTCCCCCCTGTGGTGGCACGGCAGCACCAGGGCGGACACAACAACCTGCAGATGATTGCCGACCAGTGGCATCCCTACATCGCCCGCACCGCAGGCCGCCGCGCCTTTCCGTGGCGCATGATGATTGTGGTGGACTCCGACGCCGACCTGCTCACCACCGACGTGCCCCGCTCGCTGGCCGATGCGCCCGAGGTCGACGCCTCGTGGGTCAAGCCCGGAAAGGTGGCCTGGGACTGGTGGAACGACTGGAACCTGACCGGCGTGGACTTCGTGACCGGTGTGAACGACGCCACTTATAAGTATTATATTGACTTCGCCGCCCGCAACGGCATCGAATACGTGATTCTCGACGAGGGCTGGGCGGTGAACAAGAAGGCCGACCTGATGCAGGTGGTGCCCGAAATCCACCTCGAGCAGCTGGTGGCCTATGCGCGTGAGCGCGGCGTGGGGCTGGTGCTCTGGGCCGGATACAAGGCCTTCGAGCGCGACATGGAGGGCGTGTGCCGCCACTACAGCCAGATGGGCATCAAGGGCTTCAAAATCGATTTCATGGACCGCAACGACCAGCAGGTGATGCGCTTTCTCGAAGACGCCGCGCGGATGTGCGCCAAGTACCACCTGTTTTGCGACTTCCACGGTGCCCCGGCGCCGCAAGGGCTGACGGTCACCTTCCCCAATGTGCTCAATTTCGAGGCTGTGGCGGGCCTCGAGCAGGTCAAGTGGAGCGATGCCAAGGAGTTCGACGAGGTGCCCCACGAAACCATCCTGCCGTTCATCCGCCAGGTGGTGGGGCCGATGGACTACACGCAAGGCGCCATGCGCAACGCCACGCAGGCCAACTTCCGCCCATGCAACGACCAGCCCATGAGCCACGGCACACGCGCGCGGCAGCTGGCGCTCTACATGATTCTGGAGTCGCCATTCAACATGCTGTGCGACACGCCCACGCAATATGAGGCCAACCAGGCGTGCACCGATTTCATCGCTTCGCTGCCGGTGGTGTGGGACGAGACGCGCGTGCTGGCAGCCAGCGTGGGCGAGTATGTGGTGATGGCCCGCCGGAGCGGCAACGACTGGTATGTGGGCGGCATCACCAACTGGCAGGCGCGCGACTTGGAGGTCGACTTGTCGTTCATGGCCGGCCGCGAGGTGGAGCTTGTCACCGACGGTGTCAATGCCGCCCGCCACGCCGAGGACCACAGAATCTGCCGTCAGGTCGCCCCGGCCAAGCTGCGCGTGCATCTGGCACCGGGGGGCGGATTTGCCATCGCCACGCGCTGACGGCACCTAGCCGAAATAAGCCCGAAAGCACAGCATAAGCCCGAAACGCGGGCAAAAGCAAAGGCGGGGGTGATTGGAATCCCCGCCTTGTGTCGCTTGCTCAGTCTCGACTGCTGTTTTCAATCAAACAACTTTAAACAACCGACAAACAACCATAACAACATCATTCATAAAAAGTTGTTCAAGTTGTTGCCTTGTTGTTGCTTGTTGTTTGATATTCGAACCGTAGTCCGTCACTGTCGGCGGCCGTAGTCGGTCACTCCTCCACTTTCTTGACTTTGAGCCGGTCGCCGCTGCCTTTGGCCACGTTGCGGAAGTAGTCGTCGGTGTAGCCGCCAAAGGTGGGCTGCACGGGCTGTCCGGCGGCGTTGCGCTCAAATTTGCCGTCTTTCTCCTTTTTGATGTTGCCGTCCAGGTATTTCACCATGAGGTATTCGCCCAGCTGCTTGTAGCGGGCGGTGGCCTGCTGGGCCTGCTCGCAGCTGTAGCGCGTCAGGAATCGGCCGGCACCGTCGCCAAGGGCCTTGGCCTTGGCCTCGACCGACGCCTGGTTGCTGTGCCAGGGGTCCTCGATTTCGTGCTGCACGCGACGGATGTCGCCAATCATCTGCGAGTAGCGGTTGTAGGCCTGGTTGGCCACCCAGTTGTTGACCCAGAAGGCGCTCTCCCAGTTGAGGGTGTAGAGGTCGGCAGTGCCGCGGGCATAGCTCTTGGGCACCTCGGTGAGGCTGCAGTAGAAGGGCACGAAGACGGCAGTGTTGGCATCGTCGACGCCGAACCACACCACGCCACCAATGGCGTCGGGCAGCCACGAGCGCATCTGCGCCACAAACACCCATCCGGTCTGCTGTGTGGCGATGGCGCGCTCTTGCGTGTACTCCACGCCGTCGACGGTGAAGTCCATCGGACGCCAGCGGTAGGGCACGTCGTACCAGCAGGTGGCTCCGGGGTCCTTGGTCATGTCGAAGGGGGTGCCCTCGAAGTGGTCGCGCATCATCTCCTGCACGTCGCGCACGCTCACCTTGCGGTCGGGCTTCACGTAGAGGGGCATCACCTCGGCCCCCTTTTTGCCGTCGAGGTAGGGCAGATAGCGGTCCATGCCGGCCTTGTAGCGGTTGAAGTAGCTCCACACGCGGGCGTCGCAGCCGCGCAGGGCACCGTAGTCGGCCGGGGCGTAGGCGCGCTGGAAATCGAAGTCGGCGTCCTTGCCCGTGAAGTAGCCCATGCTGCGGGCGAAGCTGATCACGTCTTTGGAGTAGATGCAGTTCTTTTTATCCTTGAGCGGGAAGGTGTGGGTGCGCGGATGGTTGGCATGGCCGCTGATGCAGTCGTCGGGGATGCGCTGGGCCACCCACACGGCTCCGCGCTCCTTGCCGCCCTTGCCCACGAGGTCCATGATCCAGATCTCGTTGGGGTCGCCAATCGAGAACGACTCGCCCTCGCTCCGGTAGCCGTATTGCGCCACGAGGTCGGTCATGACGGTGAGCGCCTCGCGGGCGGTGCGTGAGCGTTGCAGCGCGATGTAGATCAGGCTGCCGTAGTCGATGATGCCTGTGGTGTCTTCTAGCTCGTGCCGGCCGCCCCAGGTGCTCTCGCCGATGGTCACCTGGTGCTCGTTGGTGTTGCCCACCACGGCATAGGTGTGGGCCACCTCGGGGATTTCGCCAAGATACATGCCCGAGTCCCAGTCGTAGATTTTTCGCATCTCACCGGGACGGTGGTCGGCGGCGGGCAGATATTGCAGGTCGCCGAACAGGGTGTGCGAGTCGGCCGCGTAGCTGATGATGGTGCTGCCGTCGGCGCTGGCGTTTTTGCCGACGATGAGGTTGGTGCAGGCCAGCGCGGCTTGGCCGCCTGCCACCAGGGCCATAGCGGCCAGAGTCAGAGTTTTTGTCAGTTTCATAGTTCAGTTGGGTGATATGGGTTGTTGTTCGTCATTGTTACCATGCTCGGTGGCCACGCTCAGCACCACGTCTTCGCGGATTGTGGTGGCGATGCCGAAGGTCCGGCCGCCGTATTGGGCTGTGAAGTGGACCACTCCGGCGTTCTGGCTCTTGAAGGGGTCGAGCGTCATCTGGGTCATGGTGGCCTCGGGGTCGCCGGCCACTTTGAAGATGGCCTCTTTGGCGGTCCATGCGATGAGGTTGCCCACAATGTCGTCGGCGTCGATAAAGGCGAGCTCGCGCTTGTTGAGGAACCGCTCCCTGACGCGCAGCACGCGTGGCCCCAGCCGCTCCACGTCGATGCCCACCGGGTGGTTGTGGCAGTGGGCGAGCACCACCAGCCCGGGCGTGTGGCTGATGCTCACATAGCGGCTGCTGTGCGCCACCACCGGGGCACCGTCGGGCGTGTGCAGCAGCTCCATCGGCCGGCCGAACACCTTGTGGAGCAGCAGCCGCTCCACGAGTTGCTCCGAGCGGCGCGCAGCGGCCTTGGTGCCGCGCAGCGGGTCGGTGTCGATGCCCCGGCGCTTGCAGAGCAGCACCAGGTCGTCGATGGTCTCGTTCACGCTCCACACGGCCGTGAAACTGCCGTCGCTGTTGACTATCTCGTGGATGAATGGCATGTCGGGTCGTCGGGTGGGGGAGGGTTTAAGGGTTCTGTAGGGGCTTGGCGGGAGGCGCCGGCGGGGCGCCGCTATTTCACCACTACTTGTATTTTGTCGATGCGGTAGCGTTCGGTTTTCAGCACTTTGAACTGGAAGCGCTCATAGTCGAGCGTCTCCTGCTCGGTGAAGAAGTCACCCTTCACGTCGAGCAGCAGTCCGGCCAGCGTCTCGGCCTGCTCGCCGTGCTTGCCCAGCGTGTCGATGTCGATGTCGAGCACGCGCACAAAGTCGCTCAGCAGCGTCTTGCCGTCGAACACATAGGTGTTGGGGCTCACGCGGGTGTAGAACCTCTCTTCGGTGTCGTATTCATCGTCGATGTCGCCCACAATCTCCTCGAGCACGTCCTCGAGCGTGGCGATGCCCTGCGTGCAGCCATACTCGTCGACGATGATGGCCATGTGGGTCTTCTTCTTGCGGAAATCCTCGAGCAGGTCGTCGATCATGCGCGACTCGGGCACGAAATAGGCCGGACGGATGAGCGACTGCCAGGCAAAGCTGCTGTCGCGCTTGCCGATGTAGGGCAGCAGGTCCTTGGCGTAGAGGATGCCCTTGATGTTGTCGGGTTGGTCGTCGTAGACGGGCATGCGCGAGTAGCCGGTGTCAATCACCTTGGCCACCACCTCGTCCCAGGTGCTGGCGATGTCGATGTCCACCACGTCGACGCGAGGACGCATGATGGCGCTCACCGTCTTCTCGCCAAAGGTGAGTATGCCTTCGAGCAGTTCCTTCTCGTCGCCGTTCTGCACATCGCTCGCCTCGAGCGCGCGCGACAGGTCGTCGGTCGACAGGTCGTCGCTCTGCCGCGTGGCCACGCGGCCCACGATGCGCGTGCTGCCCACCAGCACCCGCGACAGCGGCGAGAGCACTTTCACCGCCACGCCCAGCGCTCCCGATGCCGCCACGGCGAACCGCAGGTTGTGGCTCGTGGCGTAGAGCTTGGGGATGATTTCGCCAAAAAGCAGGATGAGGAACGTCAGTATCACCGTCTGCACCACGAAGTCGGCCACCGGGCTGGTGAAGGTCATCATCTGGTTCATGGCATAGTTGAGCACGATGATGATCATCACATTCACCAGGTTGTTGGCAATCAAGATGGTGGCAAGCAGCCGCTCCGGGTTGCGCAGCAGCTCGGCGATGCGCTCGCGCTGAGTGGTGTCGGCGATGTCGTCGGTCTGCGATTTCTTGAGCGAGAAAAAAGCGATTTCCGATCCCGAGTTGAAGGCCGAAAGCAGCAGGCCCACCAGGGCCACGGCTATGGCAACAATGCTCCCCAGCGTGGGGGCGTGAAACACGATGGCTGGCTGCCCTTCCACAGCCTGCGCCAGCAGGCCTGACAGCAACAAGAGGCAAGATAACGGGTCAGGGTCCAATGCTCAGTTGGTTAGGTTACACATTCGCGCCCCGGCGACGGCCAGATGGCGGCCCCGACCGGACGGCGGACTGCGCCCGGCGTGGGCAACAGCGGCGCAAAGTTACAAAATATTCCACAACCCGCAATCCTTAATCAACATTATTTTATCCACATTGCCAAAAAAGGCAGTTCTACTTTGCGAACTCTGCACACAATGGGGCCGTTAAAGCCGGAAACAGGCATCGGGGGCGAAGCCGTGCTCGATGCCGTCTTTCACGTAGCCCATTTGATTGGTGTAGACGGTGGTGTCGCCCAGCTGGAGACCACAGGCTCCATTGTAGTGCGTGTGGCCAAACACCCAGGCGTCGGCTCCGCATTGCACGATGAAGCGTTCCAGAGGCACGACGAAGGCGTTGGTGAGTCCGTTGCTCTCGTAGCGCGGGTCTTCCTTCACCACCGGGCAGTGGTGTGTGAGCACAACGCGGTGTTTGGCCCTGGATGTCGCGAGGGCTGTTTTGAGCCAATTGAGGCAGCACTCGTGCACTGGGTCGTAGTGATGCGCCTGGAATCGCTCACCGCGATACGTCATGCGGTAGCAGTCTGTCAGGCAGCGGTTCACCAGTGGTTGGTCTTGCGGCGGGATGCGGCTCCAGAGCGTGGTGCACAGCACATCGACATCGCCCAGACTCACGCACCGGTTGTTGACCAGGCTCACACCGGGCAACACGTCGAGTTGCCAGTCGGTGAGTGTGTCATCGAGGTCGTGGCTAGCATAGTATTCATGGTTTCCAGGCACGATGAGTGTGCGCTCGTAGTGGTCGGCACACCAGCGCAGGAATGGTAACTGGTCGAGAGGGACCGTGTCGAGCACGTGGATGTCGCCGGCTAGCAGCAGTACATCGCCAACTGCGGCAAGTGGGTGCTGGTGGAGGTAATGCTCGTTGTCGGTGAACTCAAGATGTAAGTCGCTGGCGAACTGAATATTCATGATGATTTAACGAATTGACGGTGACAAGTGCAGCAGTAAGCATCACTGCTCGAGCACGGCCCAGTCGGCGATGTTGCGCACGCTGTCGTCGATGCGCACGGCCACCTGG
>CAMVDK010000067.1 GCA_947166165.1 uncultured Porphyromonadaceae bacterium | reverse complement strand
CTAACCGATAGACGAATGGGCCTGAAAAACCTTGTTCGCAAAAATGCGACTGCAAAGGTAGGCAGGATTTTTGACATGGCAAAATTTATCGGGCCTAAAAGCCGTTTTTTCCATTTTTTTAGCGCATTCGGTGGCAAGTGTGCGGCAGGATTCGTAAATTTGCCGCCGCAATCGGCCCGGAGGCCGGCTGCCAGCAACGTGTGATCATGTACGAGACTCTGCAAGGCGTGGTGCTGGGCACCATCAAGTATAGCGACAAGCACAACATTGTGCACATCTACACCGACCGTCACGGCCGCATGGCCTTTGCCGTGCCGCTGGGCAGCACACGCTCGGCGCGTCTGCGCAGCGCCCTGCTCATGCCGCTGTCGGTGGTCGAATTCGAGGCCCGGCTCATGCCCGGGCGCGAGCTGGCCACCATGCGCGACCTGCGTTCGCTGCAGCCCCTGGCCAGCCTGCACGCCAGCCCGGAGAAGAGCGCCGTGGCCATGTTTATGGGCGAGGTGCTGGCCCACGCCATCCAGGAGCAGGAGCAGAACGCGCCCCTGTTCCGGTTCATCAAGCACAGCGTGCTCACGCTCGAAGGCCTGACGCGCGGAGTGGCCAACTTCCACATCTGCTTCCTCTACCAGCTGGGCGGGCATCTAGGCATCCAGCCCGACATCGACACCTACCGGCCCGGGGCGTGGTTCGACATGACGGGCGGCGTGTTCACCATGCATCCCGCCGGCGTGCCTCACCTCATGCGCCCCGACGAGGCGGCCGTCATCCGCCTCATTGCGCGCATGAACTACACCAACCTGCACCTGTTCCGCTTCAACCGCGGGCAGCGCAACCAGGTGCTCGACACCATCCTCACCTATTTCCGCCTCCACAACAGCACCCTGGGCACGCTGCGCTCGCCCGAAGTGCTCAAGCAGCTTTTTGTGTGAACTTTTTTCGCCCCTTTTGCTTGGCAATTCAATTGTTTTCATTACTTTTGCCGATTAATATTGTATCGCATGCGTGCATGCGCACGAAATCACCATCCTAACACATGCTCAAACATCTCATTATCACCCTGCTCCTGCTGCTGGCCTGCACTCCATCGCTGCACGCCCAAAACACCTACAACTTCGACCGTGGCGTGGAGGAGTTCAACAACGGCCACTATGAGGCCGCCATGCAGCTGTTCGCAAAAGAACTGCAACGCAACGACGAGGATCCGGGCTCCTGGTTCTACATCGCCGCCATCTACGACCGCAACGACTTTCTGGGGGCGGCCCTCACTGCTGTGAACAACTGCATCAAGTACGCCGCGCCCAAGCAGCACGAGACGCTCGCCATGGCCCATCACCTGCGCAGCACGCTTTACCGCCAGCTGGGCGACTCGGCGGCCGAGCTGAGCGACCTCGACCAGGCCGTGCGCCACACACCCAAGAGCGCCGACTTCCTCCGCTTCAGAGGCGACTACTTCTACGAGCACGAAGACTACGACCGCAGCGACGACGATTTCAACAAGATACTCAGCATCGAAAAGGATAACGCCTATGCCATGATTGCCCTTGCCCGCAACGCCGAAGCGCGCAAGCAATACGACAAATCGGTGGAATGGTGTACGCGCGCCCTGCGAGCCGACCCCGAAATGAGCGCCGCCGCACACATGTTCCGCAGCGACGGCTACATGGGCATGAAAGACTACGACAATGCTGCCGCCGACCTGATAGCAGCCATCGACAACGGAGGCGGCCGGCAAATCATAGACCGCATCAACACGCTGGCCGACACAGCCTTCACGCCGCTGGCCACAAGATTGCAGGAAAAGGTCGTCACCGACCCCGAGAACGAGAACTGGCTTTACGCCCTGGGGATGGTCGCCATCCACTCGGGCCACCCGGCCGAAGCGCTGCCGCAGCTCGAAAAGGCCGCCCATGGGGGCGACGACTCCTTCATCAACGGCATGCTGGCACGATGCCTGTGCGACGTGGGCGACCTGGACCGCGCCATCAGCGTGAAGCGCCTGTCGATTGAGCGCGACAGCACCACGGCCACCGACACCTACGGCCTGGCAGGCATGCTCAAGCTCGCCGAACTGAACGACGAGGCCATGGAGGCCATCAACCACTACATCGACCGCGAGCCCGACGACGGCGACGCCTACACGCTGCGAGCCGACATCCACCGCCAAGCCGGCCGCATCGAACAAGCCATCGACGACTACACTGCCGCCATCGTGCTGCTTGAGCCTGACGACGACAGTGCCCACGACCGCTACTTTCGCGGCGTCCTGCTCGATGCCCAGGGCCAGCAAGCTGCCGCCCGCGACGACTGGCAGTACATCGCCGACAACTATGCCACCCAGCGCGTCGCCGCGCTGGCCAACCAGCGCCTCGGGCACACCGACCAGGCACTGCAAATCATCGACTCGCTAATGAACAAAAACGAGTCGAACGCCGACCGCCGCCGCACGCTCTGGACGGCCGCCAGCCTGAACGCACTGCTGCACAACCACCAGCAGGCCATCCATCTGCTGCGGCAGGCGTGCCAGTGCGGATTCATCGCTCCGGCGCTGCTGCGCCACGACCCCGACCTGGCCGGCCTGCACGGCAACCCCGACTTCGAGCAAATCATCGAAAGCCAAAAACATCCACACGAAAACACCACCACAACGCATTAACAAACTACTCATCATGAAATATCGCATCATTGCCACCCTGCTCGTGATGGCCGTGGCCATCGCCGGCTATGCCAAAGACGTCAAGCGCCCCGACAGCTACAACTTCAAGCGCGGTGTGGAGCTTTACGGTGACGACGACTACGACCAGGCCATCGAATACTTCAACAAAGAACTGGCCGAAAACCCCAAGAACGGCTACGCCACCCTCTACCTGGGCATGATTGCCGCCGACCAGGGGCGTAACGGCGAGGCCATCACCTTCGCCCAGGAAGCCATCAAGCGCATCCCCAAGAAGGACAAGGAGTACGTCAGCTACGCCTATCTAGTCCTTGCGTCGGTCTACAGCAACATCGACAACAATGCCGAGGCCGAGCGCAACTACACCCAGGCCATCGCCCTCAACCCCGACAACCCCAACAACTACGCCCACCGTGCCGCATACTACGAGGGGCTCGAGCAGTGGGACAAGGCCAAAGCCGACTACCGGCGCGTGGCCGACCTGGAGCCGGGCAGCGAGCGGGGCTATATGGGCATGGCCGGCATAGCCATGCAGCAGGAACGCTGGGACGAAGCCGCCGAGCGCTACGACTATGTGCTCAAACTCACCCCCACCTACGGCCCCGCCCTGGTGGGGCGCGCCAAAGCTCGCACCGCCCTCAAGCACTACAACGAGGCCAGCGACGACATCATCGCCGCACTGGAGCAAAATGCACGCGGTGCTTTCTCCGCCATGGGGCAACTCGCCGACTCGGCCCTCACGCCCATCAGCATCAAGCTCCGCGTGCGCGCCGCCAAGGAACCCAACAACGTCATGTGGCTCAACACCGAGGGACTGCTCTACGACTACGTCAACCAGCCGCGGAAAGCCATCGAGAAATTCGAGGCCAGCCTGGCCAAAGAAGACAACCCCAGCGTGAACGAACGTCTGGCCTCCTGCTACATGGACATCGGCGACGGCAAGCACGCGCTGGAACACATCAACAAAGCCTTCGAGGCCGACACCACCGACATGAACACGCTCTCCACGCGAAGCGACATCTACGAGATGATGGGCGACTTCGATGCCGCCATCGCCGATGCCAACACCGCCATTGAGCATGAGCCCGACTGGCCTTACTTCTACATCAAGCGCGGCAACATCAAGTACTATCACCTGGCCGACTACCAGGGAGCCCTCGACGACTTCAACACGGCCCTCACCATCAGCCCCGACAATATGAGCGCGCATTTCATGGCGGGACGGCTGCTCTGGGACATGGACCGGCGCGACGAGGCCCGCGAGCATTTCCAGCGCGTCGTCGAGCTCGACACCGTGCCCGACAATTCCTTCGAGCACGACCATTTCATCTACACCTTCCTCGGCCAGCCCGACAAGTCGCGCCAGCTGCTCGCCGACATGGTGCCCACCCACAAGAACGACCCCCACGAGCTCTACGACGACGCCTGCGCCTACGCCCTGCTGGGCGACGAGCAGCAAGCGCTCGACGTGCTGCAGCAGGCGTTTGAGTGCGGGCTGCGCAGCCTCGTGCACGTGAGCCACGACCCCGACCTGGCCAGCCTGCACGACACCGAACGCTTCAAGACCCTCATGGCGCACTACACCGATGTGCTGGCGGCCGAACTGCAGACCGGGCAGGCTGCCGACGACGACGCCTACGAGGAGCAAATCGTCGAAATCCCCTTCACCACCGAGGGAAAGGTGTGCAAGGTGAAGTGCACCATCAACGGGCTGCCGCTCCACTTCATCTTCGACACCGGCGCCAGCCAGGTGTCGATGTCGAATGTCGAGGCCACCTTCATGCTCAAGAACGACTACCTGAGCAGCCGCGACGTGGTGGGAAAGGCCAACTACCTCACCGCCAACGGCGACATCAGCGAGGGCACGGTCATCAACCTGCGCGACGTGAACTTTGGCGGGCTCACGCTCAGCAACGTGCAGGCCAGCATCGTGCGCAACCAGGTGGCCCCGCTGCTGCTCGGGCAGTCGGTGCTCAGCAAACTCGGAAAAATCGAAATCGACAACACGCGCCACGTGCTCAAAATCACGCACCGCGTCAAGAAACAGAACAAGTAACCCCCACCCCATCCTCACACTATGGCAAAAAAAGATAAACTCAAATCGCTCCGCATCGAGCGCCGGGAGTTCCACGACAAGGTGATCAACCACTTCAACCAGAACCCCGACGGGCAGTACAACTACAAGCAGATTTCGGCCGCGGTGGGCGCCACATCGCCCAAGCAGCGCGCGCTCATCGTCGAGATTCTGCAGCAGCTCGCCGTCGACGGCTTCGTCACCGAGGTGGCCACGGGCCGCTACCGCGCCGCCGGACGCTCGATGGTGGCCGAAGGACTCTTCATCCGCCGCAGCAACGGCAAGAACAGCGTCGACATCGGCGCCGACGACGGCAAAACCATCATGGTGGCCGAGCGCAACTCGATGCACGCCCTGAACGGCGACCGCGTGATGGTGCACATCAGCGCCGCCCGCGAGGGCCTGGAGCCTGAGGCCGAGGTCATTCAGATTATCGAACGCAAGGAGCAGGTGTTTGTGGGCACACTCCAGCTGAAGAAGTACTTCGCCCACCTGGTGACCGACAGCAAATTCCTGGCCACCGACATCTTCATCCCGCTCGACAAGCTGCAAGGCGGCGAGACGGGCGACAAGGTGGTGGTGCGCATCGTGGAGTGGCCGCAGGAGGCCAACAGCCCCATTGGCGAGGTGGTCGACGTGCTCGGAAAAGCCGGCGATAACAACGCCGAAATACACGCCATTCTGGCCGAATTCGGACTGCCCTACAAGTATCCCGAGAATGTGGAGCGCGTGGCGCGCAAAATCCAGCCCGGCATCACCCCCGACGAGGTGGCCCGGCGGCGCGACATGCGCGGCGTGACCACCTTCACCATCGACCCTGCCGACGCCAAGGACTTCGACGACGCCCTCTCGATCCAGAAATTGCCCAACGGCCATTGGGAGGTGGGCGTCCACATCGCCGACGTCACCCACTACGTCAAGCCCGGCACCGTCATCGACCGCGAGGCGCGCGAGCGGGCCACGAGCGTCTATCTCGTCGACCGCACCGTGCCCATGCTGCCCGAGCGGCTGTGCAACTTCATCTGCTCGCTGCGGCCCGACGAGGACAAGCTCACCCACTCCGTCATCTTCGAGATGGACGACAACGCCCACGTCAAGCACTACGAAATCTGCCACACCGTCACGCGCAGCGACCGACGCTTCTCCTACGAGGAGGCGCAGCAGGTGATTGAGACTGGCGAGGGTGACCTCAAGGACGAGCTGCTCACCCTGAACAACCTGGCGCAGCGGCTGCGCAAAGAGCGCTTCGAAGGCGGTGCCGTGTCGTTCAACCGCGAAGAGGTGAAATTCGACATCGACGACACGGGGCGCCCCATCGGCGTACACACGCAGGTGTCGAAAGAGGCCAACAAGCTCATCGAGGAGTTCATGCTCCTGGCCAACCGCACCGTGGCTGCACACATCGGCAAAGTGCCGCCAAGCAAGAAGGCCAAGGCCATGGTCTACCGCATCCACGACCAGCCCGACGCCGAGCGAATGGCCAATGTGGCCGAAATCGCCTCACACTTCGGCTACAAGCTCAAGACCAGCGGCACACCCAAAGAGGTGAACCGCGCCATCAACCGCATGCTCGAAAAGGCATCGGGAAAGCCCGAAGAGGAACTGCTCTCGCTGCTCGCCATCCGCGCCATGGCCAAGGCCGTCTACTCGGCGCAGAACGTGGGCCACTACGGTCTGGGATTTGAGTACTACACCCACTTCACCTCGCCCATCCGCCGCTATCCCGACATGATGGTGCACCGCCTGCTCGACCGCTATGCCGTCAAGGGCAGCCGGTCGGTGAATGTGGAGCAGCTCGAAGAGGAGTGCAAACACGTCAGCGCACAGGAGCAGCTCGCCGCCAACGCCGAGCGCGCGTCGATCAAATACAAAGAGGTGGAATACATGGGCGAGCGTCTGGGAGGTGTCTTTGCCGGCCACATCTCGGGTGTCACCGAGTGGGGAATCTACGTCGAGATGGACGAGAACCACTGCGAGGGCATGGTGCCCATGCGCGAGCTCGACGACGACTTCTACGAGTTCGACGAGAAGAACTTCCTCGTGCGCGGACGCCGCACCCACCGCACCTACCAGCTCGGCGACGCCGTCACCGTGCAGGTGGCACGCGCCGACCTCATCCAGAAGCGGCTCGACCTCGTGCTCGTCACCGAGAGCAGCCCGGCCTTCAGCCACCGCATCGACAAGCAACCCATCACCGAGCAGAACTCCGGCGTGCTCGCCAAGGCCTCGCGCGACGACCGCAAGCGCGAGCAATACGAAGGCGCCAACGCCTCACGCCGCTCCAAGCGGGGCAAGCGGGGCAACTCCACCCGCCGCGAAGTCCAGCAGCGAAAGCAAGCCGGCGGCAATGCCAAGGGCGGCAAGCACTCCGGCAAGAAGCGCAACCGCAACCGCGGTTGACCGCCTCTGCCACCATCGCCATCCAGCCAAGCGCACCCCCAACCGGTGGGCCCGGCTGGATGGCTTCATCATAGAGCCACGCCGCACCCGGCGGCGGAGCCACACGCTGCTGTGCAAAGTCCCCCGTTTGGAGCAAAGCCCGCCTCTGCGTCTCTAGTGGTTCTGCACTTTGGCGGTTTTGCGCGGTCTCACTGTGCGATCCTGCGGTTATTGTGGTTCATCCAGTTCTTGTGGTTCTGCGCGGTTCTGATGTCGACGGACAGTTTTTTCCACAAAAAGTTGGAAATTTGCCCGCAATACACTACCTTTGCTGCACCCAAAACCTCAGATTGGTGTAGAATCAAGCCTCATCAAAACCTCCGATTGGTGTAGAATCAAGCATCATCAAAATCTCCGATTGGTGTAGAAAGCATTATGAAACGAAAGATTTACAGCCGTTTACTCAACTGGAAGCACCAGTGGGCCGGCAAGACAGCCATCTTGATTGATGGAGCGCGGCGTGTAGGCAAAAGCTACATTGCCGAAGAGTTTGCCCGCAATGAGTACAAGTCATACCTGCTGATAGACTTCAACAACACGAGCCGTCATATCAAACAACTTTTTGAAGAACAGCTCACCGACCTCGACACATTCTTCCGGCAGCTAAGTCTGCTCACGGGTGTGAAATTCTATCACCGGAACACCGCCATCATTTTCGACGAGGTTCAGCAGTACCCACGAGCACGCTCCGCCATCAAGTATTTGGTGGCCGATGGGCGCTACGACTATATAGAGACAGGCTCGTTGGTGAGCATCAACCGCAATGTAAAAGGCATTGTCATCCCATCAGAAGAGGAGCGCATCGACCTGTTTCCCATGGATTTCGAGGAATTTCTCTGGGCCATGGGCGATGACATGCTGATGCCCTACATACAGGAGCAGTTTCAATCTCTCCACCCAATGGGTCAAGCCCTCCACCGAAAGGCCATGGAGTTGTTCAGGCAGTACATGATTGTGGGCGGCATGCCGCAAGCGGTGCAGGAATACGCCGACAGCCGCGACTTCGACCGAGTCGACCACATCAAGCGAAACATTCTGAAACTTTATCGGAGCGACATCAGCAAATACGCTTATGGTGAAGAGCAAAAAGTGACGCGCATCTTCGACCTCATTCCATCAATGCTTCAGCAGCACAAGAAGCGATTTCGCATTGGGCAGGTCAAGCCGGGGGCGCGATCAAGAGATTATGAGAAATCGTTCTTCTGGCTCGAAGAGTCGCGCGTGGCCAACGTCTGCTATGCGGCAACTGCGCCAAACATCGGGCTTGAACTGAACCGCAATCAGAATAAATTCAAGATCTATCTCGCCGACACTGGATTGCTCATTTCGCAAGCATTTTCTGAGCGAGACCGACTCGACAGCCTCTACCGAAAACTGATGTTTGACAAGCTCGAGGTGAACAAGGGTATGCTCGTTGAGAATATCGTGGCGCAGATGCTGAAAGCATCGGGCAAAGAACTATTCTTCTACTCTTCCTACAGCAACGACTCGGCCGACCGCATGGAAGTGGACTTTCTCATCCGAAAGCCACAGGTCACAAGCCGCCACAACATCTCGCCCATCGAAGTGAAAAGCTCCGGGCGCTACACACTCACATCGCTGCTCAAGTGCATCAACAAGTTTTCGGCCCACACAGCCACCCCTTATGTCCTTCACAGTTCCGACTTGAGGGTGAGCGATGGCATCGTCTTCCTGCCATTATACATGACCCCGCTGCTTTGAAAATTTCAAGAATATGAAGTGGGTCAATAGGGATGGAGTTTATGAGGCTATAATCCTCAGAGTGAAGGTGCAGCGGCGACTGGCGCGCAAATGAAGTTTGTTTGATGGAAGTCGGTTAAAATGTGTAGCTTCCCCACCGGCCTTTGGTGCGCCGTCAGCGTTTGGCGCTATAGGGCGAGGCGGAAACCCAGGGTGTCGGCGGCGATGAGGGGAGAACCGTTCTGGCGGTAGGACACGCGACAGTTCTGGGCATAGAAGAACCAGCAGCCGCCTCGCACCACGACATAGTAGCCCGACGATGGGCCGGTGGGGTTGGTCTGTGGCTCGCTGCTGTAGCTGCCAAACAAGTCCTGGCACCATTCACTCACGTTGCCGCTCATGTCGTACAGCCCCAGTTCGTTGGGACGCTTTGTGGCCACCGGTTGTGTGTCGCCACTCTGCGACGGCACGTTGTAGCAATACCACGCCACCTCGTTGATGGTGTTGCTCCCGGCATACTTGTAGCCCTGACTCTTGCTGCCGCCTCGCGCGGCGAATTCCCACTCGGCTTCGGTGGGCAGGCGGAACTTCTGACCCGTGAGTTGATTCAGGCGGGCGATGAATTCCTGGCAATCGTCCCAGCTCACGCACTCCACCGGACGCATCAGGTTGCCCTTGAAGACGCTCGGGTTGTCGCCCATCACGGCCACCCACAGGGCCTGGGTGACTTCGGTCTCGCCGATGCAGTAACTCGACAGGGTGACTTGATGGGCGGGCTTCTCGTTGTCGGCGGCATCGTTGCCTTGTTCGGGGGTGGCTCCCATTGTGAATGTGCCACCTTCGACGGCCACCATCTTGAAGTCCACGCCGCCCACCGTGTAGACGCGCGTCTCGACGGTGCCACCGGGATGAATGTCGAGAATCGTGTTGACCACCTCGTTCAGGTCGTCGACATCGACCGCGCCGTCGCCGTTCACATCGCCGTAAGCGCTACCCGACCCGCCGTGCGGCATGTCGAGAATCACGTTGATCACCTCGTTCAGGTCGTCGATATCCACCGCGCCGTTGCCATTCACATCGGCGTTGACCTCGCTCGGTCCGCGCTGCGGCGCAGGCGTCGACATTGCGCACACTGGCAGCACGGCGCATGCGGCAGCCATCAGCATCCGGCAGATGGAGATTCCGTTCTTACTCATAGTCTGTTCGTGTTGTGTTAGTGATATCGTTGCAAAATTACGCATTTCCACCGAATATGGCCACATATTTCACGCGCCAGCAACTCCCAACCGCAAAAGCGGGACAATAACCTCCGACCCCATTGCCCCGCTTTTTTTGGGGGGGCGGTGCTCAATACTTGTGGTCGGTGTCGGCCATCTCGGTGCGCGTGAGTTTGCGGCGGTCCATGGCGTGCCAGCAGTAGGCGATGTAGGCCACCACAAAGGGCACGAGCACGCTCACCACGCTCATCACCGTGAGGGTGAACTGGCTCGACGAACTGTTGCGGATGGTGAGCGACGACTGCGTGTCGAGCAGCGACGGATAGTAGGCCGTGCCGTTGTAGCCCATCACCCAGAACAGCGACATCACCACGAGGATGGTTCCGATGCCCGCAGGCCAGATGCCCCGCCTGTAGGACGACTGCAGCATGGTGCGCCCCAGGCCGTAGAGCACCAGCACAACGCCGGCCAGCAGGGCGATGAGTGCCCACCACATGTCGAGGTAGTTGTGGAAGTATTTGTAGTCCACCCACTGGGCATTGCCGCTGTCGTCGACGGCCACGCCTTTGGCTGTCAGCACGAACACCATGACCCATAGGAAGATGCAGACGAATACGGGGGCATTGGAGTTTAAACACTTCCGCTGGCGAGTGCGCACGGCGTCGTCGTCAATGTTGTTGATGAAGTAGAGCGAGGCCAGCGAGGCGGCCAGGAAGTAGACCATCACGCCAAAAAGCAGATTGCGCCAACTGGCGATGGCCTCCAGGCCGTGCAACGGCCCCCAGGTGCTGATGGTGGCTGCCTGCGTGTTGAGGATGTTGCTCTTGGTGACCGTGAATTCGGCTCCGAACAGCATTCCTGCCACCGCCACACCGAGCAGCACCGGCCCCATGACGCCGTTCACCATGAGCAGCACGTCGTAGAACCGTCGGCCGTACACGTTGCCGCTCTTCGAGCGGTATTCATAGCTCACGGCCTGCACCACAAAACTGAACAGAATGAGCATCCACAGCCAGTAGGCACCGCCGAAACTGGTGCTGTAGAAGAGCGGAAACGAAGCGAAGAATGCGCCGCCAAAGGTGACCAGCGTGGTGAACGTGAGTTCCCACTTGCGCCCCATAGAGTTGATGAGCAGCGTGCGCTCGGCCTCGTCGCGATGCAACAGCAGCATCGACTGGCCGCCTTGCACCATGAGCAGGAACACCAGCAGTGCGCCCAGCACCGACATGATGAACCACCAGTAGTTCTGAAGAATATTGTAGGTTTCCATTGTTGTTGATCTGATTGATGGTGTATGTTAATCGGTTATCCCAGGTCTTGCTGCGACTTCTTGCTGATTTGCTTGCAGATGATGCTCACGTCGGCGATGAGCAGCGCCGTGAACACCACAGTGAAAATCCAGAAGGTGGTCTGCACATAGCCTGCGCTCAGGTCGCTGATGGCCACCTTGTTGGGCATCAGGTCCTGGATGGTCCAGGGCTGGCGGCCCACCTCGGCCACAATCCAGCCGCTGGCGCTGCACAGATAGGTGAGCGGGATGGTGACGATGCTCAGCCACCACCAGGCTTTGGCCCATTTGCGGCCTTCAATCCACTGACGGCGGTAAACGAACAGCAACGCCAGCAGCAGGAACGCCACCAGATAGCCGCCTATGGTCACCATCAAGTGGAAGGTGTAGAACGTGAGCGGCACATTGGGCACGGCCTCCTCGGGCGAGTCGAGGTAGGCGTAGCCGAAATGCTTGATATCGGCGTTGATGGCCTTGCCCAGGCTGTCGACGGCCAGCAGGTCGCCGGTGCGGCGCGCCACGTCGTGCTGCGCGATGAGTTCCTGCACATGTTTGCCGCGCTCCATGCGCTGGGCGTAGGAGAGCGTGTCGCGGCCCTCGCCCAGGCGGCCGGCGATGATGTCCTCGATGCCGGGCACAAAGGCGTGCGGGTCGTGGGTGGCCAGCAGCGACAGGCCATAAGGAACAGAGATTTCGAACAGGAACGGGGCCTCGTCGTTGGTGGCCGTTTTGGCCGGGTTGAGGATGCCGAAGGCCACGATGCTCTGGTCGGTGGAGCCGCGATAGAGGCCCTCCATGGCCGCCAGCTTCATGGGCTGGTGCTTGGCCACGGTCACGGCCGAGGTGTCGCCGGTGATGCTGGTGAGCAGTATGCCCACCACGCCCACCCAGGCACCCACCTTCAGGCTGCGCCAGCAGTGGTCGGCGTTGCGGCCGAGCAGCAGCATCCAGCCGCACACGCCCACCACAAACACGCCGCCCAGCGTCCACGCGCTCAGCACCGTGTGGAAGAACTTGCTAAGCGCCATCGGCGAGCAGGCCACGGCCCAGAAGCTTGTCATCTCGTTGCGCATCGTGTCGGGATTGAACTCGCAGCCCGTGGGATACTGCATCCAGGCGTTGGCCACCAGAATCCACAGCGCCGACAGGCTGGCTCCGATAGCCGTGAGCCAGGTCGAGGCCAAATGGAAGCGGGGACTCACCTTCTTCCAGCCGAAGAACATCACTGCGATGAACGTCGACTCCATGAAGAAGGCCAAAATGCCCTCGATGGCCAGCGGCGCACCGAAGATGTCGCCCACAAACCAGCTGTAGTTGCTCCAGTTGGTGCCGAACTCAAACTCCAGGATGATGCCCGTGGCCACGCCTATGGCGAAATTCACGCCGAAGAGCGTCATCCAGAATTTGGTGGTGTTGAGCCATTTCTCCTCACGGGTGCGGTAGTAAATGGTTTCCATGATGGCGATAATCACGCCCAGGCCCAACGTGA
>CAMVDK010000066.1 GCA_947166165.1 uncultured Porphyromonadaceae bacterium | reverse complement strand
GGCTTTCCCCCTGACAGGACTGAAGATGAAGTATGGCCCTTTCAGCGCACGCGTTAATAATAAGGTAGAGGGGATGCACTACCGTATCTACCGTCCGAAGCAGGTGGAGTTTCTCGACATCTCCTCGCCATCGGGCAACCGTGCCTATACGCGCACGCTCTTCTTCATCCTCTGCAAGGCACTCCACGAGCTCTACGACGAACCGACCAACCTGCCGCCACAGGGCGAGGCTCCCGTTCCGGCAGCATGCAAGCGCGTGCAGGTCAGCATCGACATACCCGTGTCAAACGGCTATTATGTTGACGTGCAGATGGGGCGTCTCGTCACGCTCGACGACGTGGGGCTCATCCGCAAGCGTATGCAGCGCATCGTCAACAAGGCACTGCCCATCCATCGTTACGAAGCATCCACCGACGAGGTGGTCAACATGTTCCGACAGACGGGAGAACTCTCCAAGGTGAAGCTCTTCAGCAGTGCCGGAAGACTCAACACCATCTACTACGACATCGACGGCTATAAGGACTACTACTACGGTTCGCTGCTCACCAACACGCGGCAGGTGTACCTCTTCGGACTGGAGAAATACCACGACGGACTGCTGCTCCGCATCCCCTCGATGGAACATCCGTCGGAGCTGGGAGAGATGACCCACCAGGACAAGATGTTCAGCATCTTCAAGGAGCACCACCGCTGGCAGGACATCCTGGGCATCAGAACCATCGGCGACCTGAACGAGGCCGTCGACCGTGGCGACAGCTCGCTCCTCATACAGGTGAGCGAGGCCCTGCAGGAGAAGAAGATAGCACAGATTGCCGAAGACATCGCCTCGCGCAAGGAGACACGTATCGTGCTGATTGCAGGACCGTCGTCGAGCGGAAAGACAACCACCTGCAAACGGCTCAACGTGCAGCTGCTCACCAACGGCATCAAGCCCGTGGGCATCTCGCTCGACGACTACTTCGTCAATCGCGAGCAGACACCGCGCGACGCAAAGGGCGACTACGACTTCGAACATCTCCACTCGCTCAACCTCGACCTGCTCAACCAGCAGATGAACGCCCTGCTCAGAGGCGAAGAGGTGGAACTGCCGAAATACAACTTCTATAAAGGCGAGAGCGAACGGAGTGGACGGAAGCTGCGGCTACAGCCTGGAGAGGTGCTCGTCGTGGAGGGCATCCACGCCCTCAACCCTGAGCTGACGGCGCATATCCCGCAGCAGCAGATCTATCGCATCTATGCCTCGGCGCTGACAACCATCCTTCTTGACAACCACAACTACATCCCGACAACCGACAACCGGCTGCTCCGACGCATCGTGCGCGACCATAAGTATCGTGGCGTCAGCGCACAGGAGACCATCCGCCGCTGGGCCAGCGTGCGTGCCGGAGAGAACCGCTGGATATTCCCCTTCCAGGAGAATGCAAACGCGATGTTCAACACGGCCATGCTCTTCGAGCTCGCCGTGCTGCGCGAACAGGCCCTGCCCCTGCTCGAAGAAGTGCCGGAGGAGGTGCAGGAATATGCCGAGGCTTACCGACTGCGCAAGTTCCTGCGCTACATTCGCCCTATCCCCAACAACGAGATACCGCCCACGTCGCTCCTCAGAGAGTTCCTCGGAGGCAGTTCGTTCAAATATTGAGAGCCTGCATATTTATAAAGGTATTTTGCGCGGCGAACAACTGGATAGGAATTATTTTTCTGCATTTAACTTTTTTTGTGTGCCTTTCCTGACGAAAAAAGCAGGATTCTGAGTATCTTTGCACGCGAATCTGCAAAAGCGGATTTTCCAAAAACAACTAAAGTATGCAGAACCGCAATTTAATTTCTATCACAGACCTGACAAAAGAGGAGATCATCAAGCTCCTACGTCGGGCAAAAGAGTTTGAGCAGAACCCCAACCAGCGTATCCTTGAAGGAAAGGTGGTGGGGTCGTTGTTTTTTGAACCCTCTACTCGCACTCGACTGAGCTTCGAGACGGCCGTCAACCGACTCGGGGGGCGCGTCATCGGATTCAGCGACGCTTCGACCAGCAGCCAGTCGAAAGGCGAGACCCTCAAAGACACCATCATGATGGTAAGCAACTATGCCGACCTCATCGTTATGCGTCATCCCTTGGAGGGTGCAGCACGCTACGCCAGCGAGGTGTCGAAGGTGCCTATCATCAATGCCGGCGACGGGTCGAACCAGCATCCCACGCAGACGATGCTCGACCTCTACACCATCTATCAGACACAGGGAACGCTCGAGAACCTGACCATCACGATGGTGGGTGACCTGAAGTACGGCCGTACCGTCCACTCGCTGCTCGAGGCCATGCACTTCTTCAAGCCGCGCTTCAAGTTCGTGGCTTGCAACGAGCTGCGTATGCCGGAGCAATACAAGGCCTACTGCCGCAAGCTCGACATCGAATACGAAGAGACGACAGAGTTCAGCGAGCGCATCATCAACCAGACCGACATCCTCTACATGACACGCGTACAGCGCGAGCGCTTCAGCGACCTCATGGAATACGAGCGCGTGAAGAATGTCTACACCCTCACCGCTTCGATGCTCAAGGGCTGCAAGCCCAATATGCGCGTGCTGCATCCGCTGCCACGAGTCACTGAGATAGCTCAGGATGTCGACGATACACCGCAGGCCTACTATTTCGAGCAGGCTCGCAACGGTCTCTATGCCCGCCAGGCACTCATCTGCCGCGCCCTCGGTATCTAAGTAATATCGTTATAATCGTTATAATCGTTACAATCGTTATAATCGTTACAATTTTTTGATTTTTCAATGAAGAACAATAAGAAAGAAATGGCCGTGGCCGCTCTGTGCAACGGCATCGTGATAGACCATATTCCTTGCAACTCGCTGTTCAAGGTGGTCAACCTGTTGGGTCTCGATAAAATGCAGAACAGCGTTACTATCGGTAACAACCTCGACAGTGGCAGCATGAAGCGAAAAGGCATCATCAAGATTGCCGATGTCGACATACCCGAAGAGACACTCAACCGCATCGCCGTCATCGCTCCCAACGCCGTGGTGAACATCATCCACGACTATGAGGTGGTCAAGAAGCACAAGGTGGAGCTGGCAGAAGACCTCATCGACATCGTCAAGTGCAACAACCCCAAGTGCATCTCGAACAACGAGCCCATGCACACCCACTTCCATGTCGTCGACGCCGAGAAGCACATCCTGCGCTGCCACTATTGCGAGCGCATCGTCAACAGCGACGAAGTGGCACTCATTTGAATCGAGAATCCATAATCGTTACAATCGTCAAAATCGTTATAATCGTCAATATTGTTACAATCGTTACAATCGTTATAATCGTTAGAATTTATAAATATCTAAAATATTCACCTTAATAACAAACAAAAAACAATTATGCCAAGAAGTTTATCAGGAAGAAGTTTCTTGAAATTGCTCGACTTCTCCACAGAGGAAATCCAGTATTTGCTCGAACTCGCTAAGGACTTCAAACACCTCAAGCGCACAAACACACCGCACAAGTATCTCACAGGTAAGAACATCGTGCTGTTGTTCGAGAAAACGTCTACACGCACTCGCTGCTCGTTCGAAGTGGCTGGCAACGACCTCGGTATGGGTGTCACCTACCTCGATCCGGGTTCGTCGCAGATGGGTAAGAAAGAGTCGCTTGAAGACACTGCCAAGGTGCTCGGACGCATGTTCGACGGTATCGAATATCGCGGCTTCGACCAACAGATTGTCGAAGACCTCGCCAAGTATGCCGGTGTGCCCGTGTGGAACGGACTGACCACTGACTTCCATCCCACGCAGATGCTTGCCGACGTGCTGACCATCGAAGAGAACTTCGGCTACTACAAAGGCCTGAAGATGGTCTTCATGGGCGACGCACGCAACAACGTGGCCAACTCGCTCATGGTGGTCTCCGCCAAGCTCGGCATCAACTTCGTGGCCTGCGGCCCGAAGGAGAACATGCCCGACGAGGCTCTCGTGGCCACCTGCCGCGAAATCGCCAAGGAGAACGGCTGCACCATCGAGTTGACCGACGACGTGAAGAAGGGCACCAAGAACGCCGACGTCATCTACACCGACATCTGGGTGTCGATGGGCGAGCCCGACGAAATCTGGGCCGAGCGCATCAAGCTCCTCAGCCCCTTCCAGGTCAACGACGCCGTCATGGCCAACGCCAACCCCGAGGCCATCTTCCTGCACTGCCTGCCCTCGTTCCACGACCTGGAGACGACCATCGGCATGGATATCTACAAGAAGTTCGGCATCCCCGAGATGGAGGTCACCGACAAGGTGTTCCGTGGCCCGCAGTCCAAGGTCTTCGACGAGGCCGAGAACCGCATGCACACCATCAAGGCCGTGATGTATGCCACGCTGAAGTAAACCCCACAGCGAAGAGAACGATTTTTGGCAATGCCAACTCCCTGGCGGCCACAGCGCGGCCAGGGAGAGTGGCTTTGTCTTTTCCTGTTTTTCGACACCCGATATAGTATAGGATATGAGAAAACGACTTGTCATCGCCCTGGGCGGCAATGCCCTGGGCAACACCCCCGAGCAACAACTGGAGCTGGTGCGCGCCACGGCTTCTACCATCGTCGACCTGGTCGAAGAGGGCTACGACGTGGTCATCGGCCACGGCAACGGGCCGCAGGTGGGCATGGTCAACCTGGCCTTCGAGTACTCGGCCGGCCACGGCGGCAACACGCCCGCCATGCCCTTCCCCGAGTGCGGAGCCATGACGCAAGGCTACATCGGCTACCACCTCCAGCAGGCCGTGGGACGCGAACTGGCCCGGCGCGGCCTGGCGGTGCCCTGCGCCGCAGTGGTCACGCAGGTGGTGGTCGACCCCGCCGACCCCGCCTTCGGTCATCCCACCAAGCCCGTGGGCATGTTCTACAGCAAGGAGGAGGCCGACCGCATCGTGGCCCAGACGGGCTACACCTTTGTCGAAGACGCCGGACGCGGCTACCGCCGTGTGGTGCCCTCGCCGGTGCCCGTCAAGATTGTCGAACTGCCTGTGGTGGAGCAACTCGTGGCCGCCCACAGCGTGGTGATTACCGTGGGCGGTGGTGGCATTCCCGTCGTCGAGAACGCTCCCGGCGACTACCAGGGCGTGGCCGCCGTCATCGACAAAGACCGCGCCAGCGCGCTGCTCGCCCTCGACCTCAAGGCCGACATGCTGGTCATCCTCACCGCTGTCGAGCAGGTGGCCATCAACTTCGGCAAACCCGAGCAGCGCAACCTCGACCGCATGACCGTGGCCGAGGCGCGCCAGTTCATCGCCGAGGGCCACTTCGCCCCGGGCAGCATGCTGCCCAAGGTGGAGTCGTGCATCGGTTTCGTCGAGGCCACCCAGGGTGGCACGGCGCTCATCACCTCGCTCAACAAAGCCCGCGAGGCGCTCCAGGGCCACACCGGCACGCTCATCACCCGCTGATACCCTCGACCCCGAAAGCGGGACAAGGGTCGCGGATTTTTTTGTCCCGCTTTTGCCGTCGGGCCGCAGCAGGCAGGCGCATTCGCAACCAAGCAAAGGCCCGGAAGAGACCCCATCAAGGTCTTTTCCGGGCCTTATCAACCTTACCTTTCTTAAAGAAAAACTAAAGGGCGAGGCGCAGACCGAGGCCGCAGTACTTGAGCGTCGGACTGTCGGTGTTGCGGAACGTCACGCGGCAGCCCCGGCCGTTGTCGTGCCAGCCGCCGCCACGATACACGCGTTCGTCGCCGCTTGTGGGGCCCGTGGGATTGGTCTGCGGATCGCTGCTGTAGTACCACCACCAGTCCTGGCACCACTCATACACGTTGCCGCTCATGTCGTACAGACTCAACTCATTAGGTGTCTTCGTCGCCACGGGATGTGACATCGAGCTGCTGTTGCTCGTGTACCATGCCACGTCGTCCACGGTGTTGCTGCCGGCGTACTTGTAGCCCTGGCTCTTGTTGCCCCCACGAGCAGCATACTCCCACTCCGCCTCGGTCGGCAGGCGGAAGTGCTCTCCCGTTAACTCGTTCAGCTTGGTGATGAACTCCTGGCAGTCGTTCCAACTTACACATTCCACTGGGCACTGCAGATTGCCGGTGAATTCGCTCGGGTTGCTGCCCATCACCGCTAACCACAGCGCTTGCGTCACCTCCGTCTCGCCGATGCTGTAGCTGCTCAGCGTCACCTGGTGGGCAGGTTTCTCGTAGCTGT
Organism: uncultured Porphyromonadaceae bacterium; assembly: GCA_947166165.1. Classification (GTDB taxonomy): domain Bacteria; phylum Bacteroidota; class Bacteroidia; order Bacteroidales; family Muribaculaceae; genus Sodaliphilus. Next base: position 6,735 of record CAMVDK010000066.1, on the reverse strand, counting down.
CTGCATCGCTGCCCTGCTCGGCGGTCGCGCCCATCGTGAACGTGCCGCCCTCGACCGGCACCATCGTGAACGAAACTCCGTTCACGGTGTAGGTGACCGGCTCGGTGGTGCCGCCTTGATGTCCGCCCAATATTACGTTAATCACTTCGTTCACGTCTACAATATCCACTACGCCGTCGCCGTTCACGTCGCCATAAACGCCACTCGCCACACGGTGCGGGGCCGTCATCGACACGCCGCACACCAGCACCACGCCACAGGCGAATGCCGCCAAGTGGCTCAAAATTGATCTTCTGTTGTTCATAATCGATAAGTTTTTATGGTTGTATTGAATTGTTGTTTCCGGCATGCTTTCATTGTGGATGTTTCGCGATGATCGATGATCGATGACTCGTTTAACAGAACGATGGTGCAAAGTTAGCTGATGCTATCGATAAATGCAAATGCTCAATCTCCCCCCCCATAAGTAGTTATTTTGTTGATATTCAATTATTTGATGTTTAAATTGGTTCTCCATGTTCTTATTGTTAAAAAATGTTAAGTGTGTTTTGACGCGTCTATGCTGCTTTTTTCGTCTTTGTTACGTTAGGCAACGCTTGTTGGGCTGCAACATTCTGTAACATTATTTTAGCTATGTTTAGGCGGAAATACACTACCTTTGTCATTTATTGAAGTGATCTACCGTCTTTGTGCTCCACTCACATTCCCATTTTTGACTATGTTATTAAAACTCAATAAGATGAAAAGCGTATATCACTCTGCCGCACTCGTGGCGCTGGCGTCGTTGTGGCTCATGCTGCTGGCTTGCCACCCGGCAGGCGCCGGTACCGCCGGCAGTGGCGGGCGTGGCGACAGTGTGGCCGCGATGGCCGACACCGGTGTCGTGGTAGGGGCGGCCCGGACCGATGTGTATGTGCCCCTGCTCAAGGGCAAGCGGCTCGCCCTGCTCAGCAACCAGACGGGGCTGGTGGGCCAGCGCCATGTGCTCGACGTGATGCTCGAGCAGGGCCTCGACGTGAAGGTGATTTTCTCGCCCGAGCATGGCTTCCGCGGCAACGCCGACGCCGGTGAACATGTGAGCAGCAGCGTCGACGAGAAGACGGGAATACCCATCGCGTCGCTCTACGACGGCAAGTCGCCCATGCCCAAGAAGGCGACGATGGACCTGTTCGATGTCATCGTCATCGACCTGCAGGACGTGGGGCTGCGGTTCTACACCTACTACGTGACGATGATCAACCTGATGGACGCCGCCGCCGTCCACGGCAAGGAGGTGGTGGTGTTCGACCGCCCCAACCCCAACATCATGACCGTCGACGGCCCCATCCTCGACATGACGCTCAAGAGCGGTGTGGGCCGCCTGCCCATTCCCACCGTCTACGGCATGACGATGGGCGAGCTGGCGCAGATGGCCAATGGCGAGGGATGGCTCAACGAGGGGCGGCGCGTGCCGCTGACGGTGGTGCCCTGCCAGCACTACACCCGCCACACGCGCTACCAGCTGCCCGTGGCCCCGTCGCCCAACCTGCCCAACATGCTCAGCATCTACCTCTATCCCTCGACCTGCTTCTTCGAGGGCACGCCGGTGAGCCTGGGCCGCGGCACCGACTGGCCCTTTCAGGTCTACGGCCATCCCGACATGCGTGGGCACGGATTCACGTTCACCCCCCGCAGCCGCCCGGGAGCAAAGACCCCGCCGTGCCTCGACCAGGAGTGCCACGGCGTGGACCTCCACACCATGGACCCCGAGGCGGCCATCGCGCAAGGCATCAACCTGGAATACGTCATCGACGCCTACCGCGACCTGAACATCGGCGAGCGGTTCTTCACCCGCTTCTTCGACCTGCTCATGGGCCGGCGCGACGTCAAGCAGATGATCATGGAAGGCCGCAGCGCCGCCGAAATCAAAGCCACCTGGGCCCACGACGTGGCCCGCTTCAGGCAGCAGCGCCAGCCCTACCTCATCTATCCCGACTGAACGCAACCGCCATCGCAAAAGCGGGACAAAAACCTCCGAGCCCATTGTCCCGCTTTGCGACGGATGCCGGGTGAGTGTGAAATTATAATAATATGTTTGGCTGTGTCAAGAATTTGTCGGAACTTTGTGACGGAGTTGCACACTGTGGCAGGTGCGCGGTGGCGACAGCTCTGCGTTTTTTTGAACCATCATAACGAGTGTAGATGATGAAAATGAAAAATCTTATCCTGATGGCGGTCATCGCCATGACTCCGCTCATGGCCTGCAACGCCGGCGGCACCAGCAATAATGAGACCGCCGAGCAGGCCGCCCCCGGCAAGCCCAACCTTGCCTTCCTCGAGAAGGAGGGGCTCGATGTGAGCAAGCTCGAAATCATCGGCGACACCTACGACACCGAGGTCCCGATGAACGAAGCGAACGAAATCATCGAACTGGAGGGAGACAAATTGTTCAAAGTGCTCCCCCTGGCGCAGAACATGACCGAAGACGCCATCGTTGGCGGCGGCTTCGACATCCGCGCCGCCAAGGCGCTGCCCGGTGGCTGCACCGTGCTGATTCTCGGCTCGTGGAGCGGCGACGCGCCCGACTCGAGCCGAGAGCTGATGGCCATCTACAACGGCAAGGGCCAGCTCACCGACCTCATGCGGCTGGGCGACATCGACGAGTTTTTGGTCACCGACCAGAACGACGAGTTCACCCAGGGGCAGGCCGAGGCCACCAGAACGGTGATCAAGTTTGTGCCCGACGGCTTCACCATCGACAAAACCATCGAAATGGGCGACTGGAAGTGCAACACCGAGGAGGCCCGGCCCTCGCAGGTGACCAATGTGCAGTGGACGGTGCAGACGCTGGAGACTTATGGCATTGACGACAAGGGCCACATCACGTTCAAGGGCCGCAAGCAGCTCAAGCGGGAGGGCAACGTGAAGCAGGACTTCCAAGAGGTGGAGCTTGACAACCTGTCGCGCCTGCCCATGTCCGACCCCACGCGCATCGACCAGCTGAACAACCTGGCCACCAAATGGCAGAAGGAACTTGGCGATGAGGCTTACGAAGATGAAGTTGCCTTCGGCGTGCAGATGGTTCTGGGTGAGTACTTCGAGTCCAATCCGCAAGCGTTGCTGCAATGGATCTACAACCACCGCGCCAGCGAAGACATGATTGTTCCTGCCTTGCAGAACAACTTTGCCAACGAATACAGCAGCAAGAGCGCCTTGGGCAAGGCCCTCGAGCAGATGTCCGACAAGATCGCCCAGAGATTCCTCAAAGAGCTTTTTGATTAAACGATTATGTCTACCCCCTGGATTGTACTGTCCACGATAGTGGGCTATTTCATTCTGTTGTTTATCATCTCGTGGGCGGCGTCGCGCCGCAGCGACGACCAGGCCGCGCTCACCGGCGGCCGCGAGGCACCATGGTTTATCGTGGCCATCGCCATGATTGGTGCTCCCATTTCGGGCGTCACCTTCGTGTCGGTGCCCGGCATGGTGGTGGCCAAGAGCTACAGCTACCTGCAGATGGTGCTGGGCTTTGTGGTGGGCTACTTCGCCATCGCCTATGTGCTCATCCCGCTGTTCTACAAGCGCAAGCTGGTGTCGATCTACGGCTATCTGGAGCAGCGCTTCGGTGCCGGCACCCACAAGACGGGCGCATGGTTCTTCTTCATCAGCAAGATGCTGGGCGCGGCGGTGCGCTTCTATGTGGTGTGCGTCACGCTGCAGCTGCTGGTGTTCGCCCCGCTGGGCATTCCCTTTGTGGTCAACGTGGTGGTGACCATCGCGCTCATCTTCCTCTACACGCTGCAGGGCGGCGTGAAGACGGTGATTTGGACCGACACGCTCAAGTCGGCGTGCCTGGTGCTGTCGGTGGTGCTGTGCATCTTCTTCATCGCGCGCGGGCTGGGCTACGACCTTGCCGGCCTGTGCAAGGCGGTGGCCGGCGACGAGAGCTCGCACATGTTCTTCTTCGACAATCCCAAGGAGGGCACCTACTTCTGGAAGCAGTTCATTGCCGGCATCTTCATGGTGATTGCCACCACCGGCCTCGACCAAGACCTGATGCAGCGCACACTGGCGAGCAAAAACGCCCAGGAGTCGAAAAAGGGCTTGATTGTGAGCGGCATCACGCAGTTCTTCGTCATTGCCCTGTTCCTGATTCTGGGCACCCTGCTGACGATGCACGTCAAGGCCAGCGGCATGGCCATGCCCGAGAAGAGCGACGAGCTCTTCGGGGCTGTGGCGTTCTCAGCAGGCATGCCCGTGGTGGTGGGGGTGCTGTTCATCCTCGGCCTGGTGGCCGCGGCCTATTCGGCAGCCGGCTCGGCGCTGACCTCGCTCACCACGTCGTTCACCGTCGACATCCTGGGGGCCGACAAGAAGAGCGGCGACACCCGCCTGGGCCACACGCGCAAACTGGTCCACGTGGCCATGGCGGCGGGCATGGGACTGGTGATACTCGTCTTCTACGCCATCAGCAACAGCGACGCCATCAGCGCCGTCTACACGCTGGCCAGCTACACCTACGGCCCCATCCTGGGTCTGTTCGCCTTTGGCATGATGTGCCGCCGTGCGGTGCGCGACGGCCTGGTGCCGGTGGTGTGCGTCGCCGCCCCGGTCATCAGCTTCGGCGTGCAGCGGTGGCTGGAGAGCAGCTTTGGCTACACGCTCGGCTTCGAATTGCTGCTGCTCAACGCCGCGCTCACCATGGCAGGGCTTGCAGTGCTGATGAAAAACGAATCGAAATGAGAAATTCGCTCAAGTGCTACCTGTGGCTGGTCGACACCATCCGCCGCTATGGCCACATCACCTTCGAGGAGCTCAACAAGCAGTGGAAGCTGTCGCCGCTCAGTGGCGGCAACCCGCTGCCGCTCCGCACCTTCCACACCTACCGCTCCGCCGCCGAACAGCTGCTCGACGTGACCATTGCCTGCAACCGCTCCACCTATGAGTACTACATCAAGGGCGGCACCGACGGGCAGCGCACCATCCAGGACTGGCTGCTCGACTCGATGGCGCTGAGCGACGCGCTGCGCAGCGCCGGCGACGTGTCGGGGCGCATCGTGCTCGAAAACGTGCCCAGCGCGCGCGAGCACCTGCCACTGCTCATCGACGCCCTCAAGCAGAACACACGCGTGCGATTCGCCTACAAGGCCCACACCCGCGCACAGCGCACCACAGGCATCGAGCTGGAGCCTTATTTTGTCAAGATTTTCAAGCAGTTGTGGTACGTGATCGGCTACAATGTCAAGGACAAGAAAATCAAGACCTACGCGCTCGACCGCATGAGTGACCTCACCCTGCTGGCCGGCTCCACGTTCAGCATGCCCGAAGGGTTCACCCCGAGCGCCTACTTTGCCGACTGCTTCGGCATCACCACCAACCAGAACGAGGCCAAGCACATCGTGCTGCGCGTAGAGCCTACGCAGGCCAAGTACTTCCGCGCCCTGCCGCTGCACCACTCGCAGCAAGAGGAGCTGCACGACACCTACTCGGTGTTTCACTACAAGATGCGCATCACCTACGACCTGCGCGAAGAGCTGCTCTCGCATGGCAGCGCCATCGAGGTGATGCAGCCCCCCGAATTGCGCACCATCATTATCGACGAGCTGCAGCGGGCACTCAAGCAGTATCAGTGAAACAATGCACAATTCACAATGCACAATTCACAATGGGCAATGCGCAAATCTTAATGGGCAAAGGGCTATGAGCAATGAATAAAGACAAGAAAAACACCCTCGTGCGGGTGAACCCCATGCTCGAGCTGGCACGGCAGCGGGCGCTGCTGCAGCTCGAGTGGGACCACGAGCGCGAGGAATACCGCCGCATGACCGAACTGATGGGCATCGAGCGGCGCGTGCGCCGAGGCGACTGCTGGTATCCGGCCAACGCCGGACGCACCTACTACAATTCGCTCGGGCAACTCGTGGTGGAGGTGCGCCGTCCGGCCACCGACGACGAGGACGACAATGCCGACCACAACTTTGAATACGGCCGGCAGGTGACGTTTTTCCACCTCACCGGCATCGACGACATCGCCTACTTCAACTTCACCGCCACGGTGAGCCGTGTGGAGGGCGACAAGATGCTCGTGGCCTTGCCTGGCGACGCTGCAGCGGCCGCCGTGGCCAGCGCCGACCGCCTGGGCGTGCAGCTGGCCCTCGACGAGACCACCTACCGCCTGATGATGGACGCGCTGAGCCGGGTGGCCGCCGCCAAGGGCAACCGCCTGGCCGAACTCCGCGACCTGTTCTACAACCCCGGCGAGGCACACCGGTTCGCCTTCGCCCCGATGCGGTTCCCCTGGCTCAACACCACGCAGGAGCGTGCCGTGAACGAGGTGCTGCGCGCCAAGGACGTGGCCGTGGCCCACGGACCGCCGGGCACCGGCAAGACCACCACGCTGGTCGAGGCCATCTACGAGACGCTGCGCCGTGAGAGCCAGGTGCTGGTGGGCGCCCAGAGCAACACCGCCGTGGACTGGATCAGCGAGCGACTGATGGAGCGCGGAGTGGACGTGCTGCGCATCGGCAACCCCACGCGGGTGACCGACGCCATGCTCGCGCAGACCTACGAGCGCCGCTTTGAGGACCATCCCGACTACCCCCAGCTGTGGAGCATGCGCAAGGCGTTGCGCGAATTGCGCAGCCACCGCCACGGCACCGACGCCTGGCACCAGAAGGTGGACCGGCTCAAAGACCGCATCAACGAGCTGGAACTGCGCATCCACAACACCATCTTCGGCCAGGCTCGCGCCATAGC
>CAMVDK010000065.1 GCA_947166165.1 uncultured Porphyromonadaceae bacterium | reverse complement strand
AAACGCGGCATCAAGTTCGGCATCTGGATTGAGCCGGATATGGTCAACCCCAAGAGCGAACTCTATGAGAAGCACCCCGACTGGGTGATTCACCTGCCCAACCGCAAGGAGTACTACTTCCGCAACCAGCTCGTGCTCGACCTTAGCAACCCGCAGGTGCAGGACCACGTGTTTGGCGTTGTGGACCGCTTGATGACCCAGTATCCGCAGATTGCCTTCTTCAAGTGGGACTGCAACAGCCCCATCACCAATATCTACTCGCCCTATCTCAAGGACAAGCAGACGCACCTCTATGTGGACCACGTGCGCAGGCTCTACAACGTGCTCGACCACATCCGCGCCAAGTATCCCGACCTGCCCATGATGCTGTGCTCGGGTGGCGGCGGACGCATCGACTACGAGGCCCTGCGCTACTTCACCGAGTTCTGGCCCAGCGACAACACCGACCTCGTGGAGCGGCTCTACATCCAGTATGGCTTCTCGAGCGTGTATCCCGCCAAGGCACAGTGCGCCCACGTCACCACCTGGAACAAGCAGGCCAGCATCAAGTTCCGCGTCGATGTGGCCAGCATGGGCAAACTGGGGTTCGACATCAAGTGCAGCGACCTCAAGGAGGATGAAATCAACTTCTGCCAGGAGGCCATCAAGACCTACAACCGCCTGAACCCCGTCATCCTCGACGGCGACATGTATCGCCTCGTGTCGCCCTACGAGGGCAACCATGCGTCCACCATGATGGTGGACGGCGGCAAGAGCAAGGCTGTGGTCTTCGCCTTCGACATCCACCCGCGCTACCGCGAGCACCTGGTGTCCGTCAAGCTGCAAGGGCTCGACCCCGGCCGCCGTTACCGCATCACCGAGGTCAACCGCATGGGCGGCTGGCCTTTGGGCTGCGACGGCAAGGACTACAGCGGTGAATATCTGATGACCGTGGGCCTGCCGCTGTTCGGTAACTCGGCCATGACGAGCCATGTGCTCGAACTCACGGCCCTCTGACGGCCCCGGCGCCTGCGGCCACCTGAATATCGGCCAGTAAATGCGCATATCAACAGGCCTCAGCCACCGGTCAAGGTGGTTGAGGCCTGAGTGATGATGAGGCCAAGCTTTCGCTCAGCGCGGGTTCAGTTGGCCAGCAGGCGGTTGACGAGTATGTTGACGTCGTCGATGTCGGTGCGGCCGTCGCCGTTCACATCGGCCCCGGCTTTGAGGGCGGGGTCGGTGGTGAGGTCGAGGATGACGTTGATGATGGCGTTCACGTCGTCGATGTCGACGCGTCCGTCGCCGTTCACGTCGCAGGGGTCGGCCGCTGCGGTCACGGTGAACTCGCACTCCACCATTGCCGAAGCGCCGCTGGTGTAGACGGCGCGGATGCCGGCGCGGTGGGTGCCGGCGGCCAGATGGGCCACGGTATAGGCCGGCTCGGTGGTGGTGCCGTGCAGGCGGCCGTCGATGTAGACCTCGTAGCGCAGCACGGCGCCCACGTCGATGGTCGAGCCTTCGTCCTCGCCGTTGCCCACGTAGAAGTCGTCGAGCTGGGCGAAGAAGGCATCGAACGACGTGTAGTGCACGCCGATGCGCACGTTCTGGCCGGCAAACTGGGCCAGGTCGGTCTCATAGATGGTCCACTGCCCGGTGGTGAGTTGGTCGATGCTGCTCACGGGCACGTAGGCGTCGTCGATGGGGTTGGAGCCGCCCTCGGGGAACACGCACACCTCCATCGACTCGGGATACTCGGCATAGGCCTTGGCCGTGAAGCGGCACACGAAGCCGTCGCGGATGGTGAGCTCGGGCGAGATGAGCCACTTGTTGGCTCCGTTCTGCTGCGGCGAGAAGAAGATGATGGTCTTGTCGCCCGTGGGGGCTTGCACGGCGGGGTCGGTGGGAAGCATGGGCGGAACGGTGTTCCACGGGTTGAACACCATCGGGGCGATGGCTGTGGGCTCGGTGGCGGTGCCCGAGCCGGGGAAGCTGATGATGTTGGTCATCGAACCCAGGGCGATGGGATAGACGTAGTGCCCGTCGAGGTCGTAGGTGAGCCAGTCGCCAAAGGTGTAGACGGCAAAGTCGGGGTAGTCCTCAAAGCTGTCGGTGAACGAGAGGTTCTGGTTCCAGCGCAGGGTGGTGCGCCCGGAGTCGTCGACATCGGCGGTGAGGTTGTAGGGGTCGACGATGGTCTCTTTGAGTTCGACGCTGATGGTGCAGTCGCCGTCGATGTCCACCTGGCTGTCGTAGACATCGAAATGCTCGGCGGCGACACCCACCAGATAGGTGCCGAAGGGCAGCGATTCGAACACGGCTTGCCCATCGGCAATCTGCGCCGTGTAGGTGTGTGTGGTGGCCACGTCGGTGAGCATGACCGTGTTGCCGTCGACGGGCTGGCCGTTGTTGGAGGCCACGTTGACGGTGACACGCGCGTTGAGGTCGGAGATGGTGACGGTGGTGGCCACCACGTCGGTCTGCGAGGCGGCGTAGATGGCCTGCACGCCCAGCGTGTAGGTGCCGGCCATCAGGTCGCGGAAGGTGTAGGAATAGCCGTCGGTGGTGCCCACCTGGCTGCCGTTGAGGAAGACGTTGAACGACTCGTTGGGGTTCATCGGCGAGCGGGTGGCACCCGTTCGGGGCACTCGGCTGGAGCGCGCAATGCGCTTGCGGGCCTGATTGGCGGTGGGGATGTCCTGACCCACATACACGTCGTCGACCATGAGCATGAAGGCTCCGCCGTTTTGGGCCTCGCCGATGTAGCGGATGGCGAACTTGACGGGCGTGCCGGCATACTGGCTCAAGTCGTAGCTGAATTCGCGCCAGCCACGGTAGTCGGCCTGCTCATAGTTGCCGCTGCACAGCATCACAAAGTCGGCGCGCGTGGGGTTGTCGACCTTTGTGGTGACGTAGACCTGGAATTTCTCCTTGTATTGGTCGGCGGCTTTGGCCATGAAGGCGAGCACGTTTTTATTGCCGGGGGTGACGGCAGGCGAGATGAGCCAGTCGTCGTTGGCGGCGCCGCTGTAGGTGCGCACGAAGCCGACGTATTGCTGTCCGCTGAAGGGGCGCAGGATGGGGTAGTCGTACCACCAGGGCGGCGACACGGTGAGCGGGTTGATGATTTGGGCATACTGCATCACGCCCCGGTTCACATACTCGCCCACGAGCGGCGCGGTGGTGAGGCCGTCGCCGTCGATGCCGGTCCACTCGCCAAAGGTGATGCTGAAGGGCTCGTAGCTTTCGAAGTCGTCGAAGAACACGGGCGGCTCCTGGTTCCAGGTGAGCGTGACGTCGTTCAGCCCCGTGTGGGCGTCGTGGAGCACGGTGGTCTGCAGCGAATAGGGCAGGGTGGTCTCCTCGGTGAGCTGCACGCTGACGGTGGTGTCGGCCTGCACGTCGAAGGTCTGCGAGGCATCGGCATATCCGGGCTGGCTCACGTCGAGGCGGTGTGTGCCGGCATAGACCTTGACGGTGGCCATGCCTTGCGCATTGAGGGTGATGCTGCCATACGACAGCGAGTAGCCGGTGTGCATGAGCGCCACCGTGGCCGCTGTGGCGGGGGCGCCTCCGGGCAGGCTCACGGCGATGGTGAGGCTCTTGTCGCGCTTCTGGGCTTGCAGGGCCATGCCGGCCGTGAGCAAGAGCGCCAGGGCTAGGAGTAATAAACGTTTCATTGTGCTGATGATTAACTAAATGAATGAAAAATCAAGGCGATATGCCGTTACCATTACCTGCTACTATGCATTGTAAAAAGCATATCCGCCACAAAATTACAGCAAACCGAGCGCAATGCAAAACAAAAGACGAAGTTTTTTGTTTTGCATTGCCGAGGTGCCGCGTAATTTGGGCGAAGCCAACATTACAGCAAACCGAGCGCAATGCAAAACAAAAGACGAAAAAATCGGAAAAAGGCATGGCCATTTGCGAATTTTGACCTAATTTTGCGTCAGAAACCAATTGACGCTCCTGTGAGGGTATATTGATTTCACTTGACATATTAGAAAACAAAAGCATTCGCTATTATTTCGCGTTCAGCCAAGAAAGCCTAGGAAACTTGAATTGGTATAAGAAACACTGAAATAATTAGTGATAGGTGATCCATAATGGTCGCTCTATACCACCATATAGCAATGCAACACGCTAAAAGCGTGGTGCGTCTTATGGTGGATAGAGGTACCATATTCCTAGGCTTCACCTCTTGCTGAACGCGATAAGAACTGCATCACGCCTTTTGCGTTCAGTGACGTGATTGATAGTTGAGTGCATGACCACTGTTGATCACGATGGCAAACAAGAAACTGAACGCGGCCAAGGCGGCGAAGATGGACGAGTTCTACACGCAGCTGGCCGACATCGAGCGCGAGCTGCAGCACTACTGGCCGCACTTTGCGGGCAAGACGGTGCTGTGCAACTGCGACGACCCCTACGAGAGCAACTTCTTCAAATATTTCGCGCTGCGGTTCAACCAGCTGGGGCTGCGCCGCCTGGTGTGCACGTGTTACAACGGCTCGCCCGTCCAGGGCAACGAGCTGCTGATTGACTGGGGCGACTTCCGCCGTGAGCCGCGACGCATTGCCTACAAGGTGGAGATCACTGAGGTGCGCGACCTGAACGGCGACGGGGCCGTGGACTTGAGCGACGTGCGCTATCTGCTCCGCAACGATAAGAACGTGCTCGCCACGCTACGCACTGGTGACTTCCGCGACCCGGAATGCATCGAGCTGCTCCAGCAGGCCGACATCGTAGTCACCAACCCGCCGTTCTCGCTCTTCCGCGAATATATCGCGCAACTTGTTGAATACGACAAGAAGTTCCTGATCATAGGGAACATGAACGCTTTGCACTATAAGGAGATTTTCCCACTGATTATGAAAGGAAAGATTTGGACGGGTTACAAACCTTTTGGCGGCGGAATGAATATGATTCAAGTGGCAAGTAGTTTTGACGAGACCAAAACCAAATCATTCAAGATTAACGAACGCGGCGAGATCATCAAAAACATTATGGGCTGCATTTGGTTCACGAACCTGGACCACAACAAGCGTCACGAGGAACTGGACTTGGTGTGCCGCTACACGCCGGAGGCGTATCCGCATTACGAGAATTTTGATGGCATTGATGTGTCGAGTGTGCTTGATATTCCATACGACTACGACGGCGTGATGGGCGTGCCTGACACGTTTCTTGAGAAATTCAACCCGGAGCAGTTTGAGATTTTGGGTCTTGGCAGCGGCGACCTTGCCAAGCAGGCCGGCGTGGGCAAAAACTACCGTGGCCGCACCGACCTTGCCTTCACCCACAACGGCAAGCAGAAATGTCCCTACAGCCGAATCCTTATCCGCAATAAACACCCCAAAACAATATGATGACCATCAATCCCATCCAGGTAACCGTGGGCGAGATTACCCGTGGTTATGTGAACAACGACGAGCAGGGCGTGCGCGGCTACGGCGGGCGGCTCGACATCCGTCCGGCCTACCAGCGCGAGTTCATCTACAACGAGCGCGAGCAGCAGGCGGTGATTCGCACTGTGCTGGCTGGCTACCCGCTGAACGTGATGTACTGGGTGCGCCGCAGCGACGATGCCGAATGCCCCTACGAGGTGATGGACGGCCAGCAACGCACGCTCTCGCTGTGCGAGTATGTGGCGGGAAAATTTGCCTTCGAGTTCAAGAACTTCTTCAACCAGCCCACCGATGTGCAGCGCCGCATTCTTGACTACCGGCTCACGGTGTATGTGTGCGAGGGCGAGGCCAGCGAGAAGCTGGACTGGTTCCAGACCATCAACATCGCTGGCAAGTCGCTCAACGAGCAGGAGATTCGCAATGCCGTGTATGCCGGGCCGTGGGTCTCCGATGCCAAACGGCATTTCTCGAAGTCGAACTGTGGGGCGTGGCGCTTGGGCAAGGACTTGGTGAACGGCACTCCCATCCGTCAGGATTTCCTGAAGAAAGCCCTGGAGTGGATGGCCGAGCACGAGACACGCACCGGACACCCGCAGACTGCCGTGGGCTACATGGCTGCACACCAGCACGACCCCAACGCCAACAACCTGTGGACCTACTTCCAGGCGGTGCTCAACTGGGCGGTGACCAACTTCGACATGAAGCGGTTCCGCAAAATCATGAAAGGGCTGGACTGGGCGTTGCTCTACGACCGCTTTGGTTCGGCGACGCTCGACACCGCCGCGCTGGGCGAGCGCATAGCCGCACTGCTGCGCGACAGCGAGGTGGAGCGCAAGGCGGGCATCATCCCCTATGTGCTCACCGGCGACGAGCACTGCCTGGACCTGCGGCAGTTTCCCGAGGACATCCGTCTGGCTGTGTGGGAGAGCCAGCACCATCGTTGCAAGCTGTGCGGCGGAGAGTTCGACTTCGAGCTGATGGAAGGCGACCACATCACTCCGTGGCGCGACGGCGGCCGCACGGTGGTGGAGAACTGCCAGATGCTGTGCCGCGAGTGCAACCGCCGCAAAGGAGCTCGGTAGCGGCAGGCCTGGCAGCGTAGCCTGAGCGGAGACGCGCATTGCAAGGGACAGGCTTCCAGCGCACGGGGCAAGCGCACTCTGACAGATATAGTGTCCATACAACAAGCCGCGCAACCCAAAGAGTCGCGCGGCTACGTTCTGTGGTGATGATGGTCATCAACGCATCATCGGTAATTCATTTCACTTCACAACCTTGGTGGTGGTGACGGTGCCGTCGGCGCGGCGGGTGATGACGATGTTCATACCCTCGAACGGACGGTCGCTCACACGGCCGGCAGCGTTGACGTAGGTCACGCTCACGACCTGTGCGGCACTGCTGAGGTCGCTGATAGCGGTGATTTCGTCAAGCTCCATGACCACGGGCTCGGTGAGAGTGACATTGCCATTGGCGAAGTCGATGTTCTCGATGGTGACGGGCTTGTAACCCTCGAGCGCGAAGTTGGCGTCGTAGACCTTGTCGGTCTGGACCACCTCTACGCTGAAGTCGCCATTCTCGTCGGTGGTGGCGGTGTAGGCCACGGGACCGGTGGTGGCGGCGCGGCGCGGAGCGCCCTCGGGCTGAACCTCGGTGCGGCTGGTGAGCGTCACGGTGACGCCGGCGAGCGGGTTGCCATCGGTGTCGGTGACTTTGCCGCTATAGGTGTTGGGCGTGAGCTGCACACCGAACTTGGTCACAGGGAAGTTGGTGCACTTCGAGCTCACGGACATCGCACTCGACGACTGGGAGTCGCTGCGGTTCTGGTAGCACTCGCCGCCAATGCTCTGGTCGGTGAGGAAGCACGAGCGGGTGTCGCTGCCGCTGACGCGGTCGCTGGCCACAATGACGCGCAGGCTGCCGCCGTCCCACACGATGGGCTCGGCCAGGTCGACGCGGAACAGGTCGACGGGGGCGTCGGCGCTGCCCACGGCGACAAACGTGTACTCGCTGTCGTACACCGGGGTGAGCTCGCTCACGTCGGTCTTCGAGAACGGTTCCATGGTATCGTCGGAGGTGGTTATGACATACACCTTGATGGCATCGGTGACTTCGCCAGGACAGTAGCCCATGTAGGTGATGCTGGTGATGGCCTCACCCACGCTCAGACCGGCCTCGGTGAGCATGGCGGGCGTGTAGAGCGTCTCGCTCCAGCCGTTGCGGTAGTAGTTGCAGATGGGCACTGCGTAGTTATACGTGCTCATGTACCATGCCGGGCTGGTGGGATCGGTGTTGCCGACGATGACGTTCTTCTCGGCGCTCTCGGCGGCGATGGTGACGGTGTTCACATCGGTGGTGACGGTGTAGCCGTCCTCCCAAACGAATTCGACATAGGCGGTGTGCTCACCCACCTCGGTGGGCACGAAGGTGAACTCGAAGTCGGCGGTGCCGGTGGCGGCAATCTCCTGGGCGTCGGCGGTGGCCACAGCCTCGCCATCGAAGTAGAGCGTGGCGGTGTAGTCGGCAGCCTCGGCCTCGCCAAGGATGTTCTTGAGCGTGACCTTGACGGTGAGGTCGTTGTTGGCCATTGCCGTAGCGGGGATGGAGCACGAGTTGACAATCACGTCGTGGTCGACGTCGGCCAGCTCGAAGCCATAGATGTTGTCGATGTAGACGTAGCCAGCCTCGAAGGCCACATACACCTCACCGGCGGGAATGCCCTCGAGCACCACGGTCTTGGGCAGGTACTGGCGGTTGTAGCCGCTGTTGACGGTCGAGGGCAGGTCGGCCGACGGCACGGTGGTGATCAGCGTCCAGTTCTCGCGGTCGGTGCTGTAGTAGACGTTGAGCAGGATGTCGTCGGCGGCATAGCTGGTCAGACGGCCCACGTCGACAGTCATCTTCTCGCCCTCGGTCACGGTGAGCAGCGGGGTGATGAACTTGTTGAGCGTGCGGCTTGCGCTCACCAGGTAGCGCTTGTTGTCGTCGCTGATGGTCTTGCTGTCGGTGTTCACGCTCCAAGCGTTGTTCTCAACGATGCAGCCGGCGGGGATCTGCTGGTCCTCGAAGTTGACGAACCACTTGGTCGGGTCGAGCACGGTTCCGCTCATGGGGATGGTGCACACCACGTTGTCGCCGCAGCTCACCACGAGGTCGCCGCTCTTGATGCCGATTTCGTCGGCGCTCATGGTGACGGTGACGTTGGTGCTCGAGCCGGCCTCGGCGGTGAAGGTGGCGGGATCGGCGGTGAAGCCCTCGGGGGCGGCGATGGTCACCTCGCCCGGAGCGGCGCCCGAGTTGCGGATTTGCAGCGTCTTGCTGGTGGCCTCGTTGATCATGCCGAATGCGCCGAAGGTGGCGGCATAGTTGGGATACTCACCCAGGTTGTTGCCATTGGCGTCGCGCACGGTGATGTTGGGCAGATAGGGAATCGGCTCCACCCAGGGGGTGACCACGTAGCGCGTGCTGCTGATGCCCTCGATGGCGTCCCAACGGGTGCGGCTGCCGTACTGGGCATAGTTGAGCGTGACGCTCACCTCGATGGTGGCCGACTCGCCCATGGCCAGGGCCTGGCCGATGGGGGCGGTGGCAACGGGGTTGGTGAGGTCGAGGTAGTTGGCGATGCCCACATACATGTTCGGGTCGTCGGCTGCCAGGTCGCACTCGCCCGTGTTCTGCACCGTGATGGTGTAGGTGAACGAGTAGTTGCCTTCGGTGTCGCAGTTGATGGAGCCGCTGCCGGTGATCGACGAGGTGGCGCTGGTGATGGTCAGGGCCTTCTCATATTCAATCTCGGCGGTGCCTTCGACGGCGAAGTTGTCGATGTTCACGCGGTCGCCCACGATGCCGATGCGCTGGCCGTTGAGGCCGCTCACGGTCACGGTGCCGTAGGCTTCCTGGCTGAAGAGCGAGGTGCCATACTGGTTGCCCTCGTTCACCTTGACGTCGCCCACGGTGAGCGTGCCGTCGTCAGCTTCGTTGATGAGGTAAATCTTGATGCCGGCGTTGGTGGCCGAAGAGGTGAGTTGAACCTGCAGGGTGGCCGTGCCGGTGATGGCCGGCGTGACCAGGTAGTCGTAGTTGTCGACCGAGGTGCCGCTTTGGGAACCGATGCCGAGTGCGCCGGTGCCATCGACGCCGGCTGTGGCTTGATAGGTGTAGGTGACGTAGGTGATGTCGCCCCACCAGTCTTCTTCACCGCCCACGATGTGCTTCCATCCGGGAGCCACCTTGAAGGCGTGGTCGCTGGTGCTGATGGCGGTGTTGAAGTCTACCGTGTAGTTCTCCACCGTCTCGGCATTTGCCCAGCCCAGACCCAGCAGCACAGCTGCCGAGGCCAGAATCTTGTTGAAATGCTTCATAATAGTTTTGGTTATTGGTTAGTTGTTGAAAAAGCGGCAGCCGGTCTTCGGGTTTGGGAGCCGCTAAGGCCGGCTGCCGCGTTGGGTTAAGGTTCGGAATGCTGTCAGAGCGTGAGCATGTAGTTGATCACCATGTTCATGTCGTCGATGTCGACCTTCCCGCTGCCGTTGACGTCGGCACGTGGGTTGTCCTTGAACTCAAGGATGACGTTGATGATTTCGTTCACGTCGTCGATGTCGACGCGTCCGTCGCCGTTCACGTCGAGGCCGGTGGTGAAGTGGATAAACTCAAAGTTGTCGTAGAAGGCGCCGAGGCAGTTGCTCGAGTAGGCGCGCAGAGCCACGTAGATGCGCTGTCCGGCATACTGGCTCAGGTCGTAGCTCAGGTGCGGCCAGGCCACATCGTCGTAGAGGTCGGCGGTGTAGTCGTTGCCCACCTGGGCGAAGCTGCTGCGGTCGGTGGCGCTGGTGGTGCTCACGAGCACTTGCAGCGTGGGGCCACCGGCGGGCAGGATGCTGTTGATGCTCTCCCAGTTGCGCATGTCGAAGTCGAACTTCGAATTCTCGGTAGCGGTCATCGGGGCCGACACGATCCAGTCGTCGAAGGCTCCATCGCCGTTGCAGCGGGTCATGAGCGACTGGTGGCCGTGAGGCTCCTTGAGCGAGTTGTAGCACTGGCTGTCGTTAAGCACGAAGAACGACAGCGGCGAGCCGTTGTTGGGGAAGTCCCAGAAGCTCAGGCGCGAGGTGGCCTGTCCGTCGACGTCCATCACGGTGAAGCCCTCGGGGGCCACGCCGGTGTCGTCGTGCTCAAAGCCGAAGTAGCGGATGTCGCTGGCCAGGGCCACGGCGCTCACGTCGAACTCGGCCTGCGAGCCGTCGCTGAGCGTGACAATCATGGCGTCGTCGAGGCGCACCGAGTCTTGACCGGCGGCAATCTTGCCGGCGTTGAAGCTCACGGTGAACTGCTTGCTCTCGCTGGCTCCGATCACGTCGCCGGCCTTGAGCGTGGTGGTGAAGCTCGGGTCGATGAACTTGACGCTCTCGATGGTCACGGCCTCGGTGCCCAGGTTGGTGATGGCGATTTCGGGCGAGGTTTCGCGCTCGCCGTAGTTCACCTTGTAGGCATCCCAGCTGTCGCTGCTGAACGAGAGCTGCGCGCCCTGGAAGTCAATCTTCACATTGTCGAGAGCCGCGCCGCGCGAGCGGTTGTAGTTGTGCGAGATGTAGCGCCAGCGGAAGGCGACGTTCTTGCCGGCATAGGGAGCCAGGTCGACGGTCTCGTAGACCCAGTAGCGGATGGGTTCGCCATCGGCATCGACACCCTCGCTGTTGTCGCTGATGAGCTTGAGCTGCTGCCACTGTCCGCCTTCGACCTGGATGTCCATCATCACGGCGTCGATGCCGTCGTCGGCGGTGCTGTGGTTGAGGCGCACCTGCTGGTTGTCCTTGGTCAGGCTGACGGGGCGCTCGTTGCCCCACCAGAAGCTGAGCTGCATGTCGCCGTCGGCCGGCAGCTGGATGTCGGGCGTGGTGAGCACGGCCTCAACCTCGGTCTCGTTGCTGTAGGCCATGGCGCTGTACTTGCCGTCGAAGGGATAGTAGTCGCTGGCGGTCCACTTGGTGTAGCGTCCGCCCTCGGCGAGCCATCCCAGCGGGGCGAATGTGCCGCTCTCGAAGCCCTCGTTCCACGGGAACTCGGCAATCGACTGGTCGGCCTGCGTGGTGAACACCCACACGGGAGTCTCGGTGTTCTCGCCCACACTGTTGTAGGGCACCACGGTCCAAGCATAGGTGGTGGCGTAGTCGAGGCGGGGCAGGGTGTAGGTCAGGGCGTCGGCAACGTCGAGTCCGTTCACCACGTCCCACTGCTGCTGTCCGTCGGTGGCTTTGCCCACGTAGAGCTTGTAGCCGTCGGCGAATTGGGCCTGCTTCCAGCTCAGGGTCACGTTCTTGGGATAGACGTTGGTGGTGCTGTCGGCCGGAGCGGTGAGCTCAGTGGCCAGCGGGGCGCCGTCGATGCCATACACGCCGGGAAGCAGCACGCGGTCGATGAAGTAGTTGCTGCCATCGTCCATGCCATACTCGCTGTCGTAGTAGCACTCGGTGTTGACAAAGCGCAGGCGCACGTTGTCGCTGCGGTAGGTGCTCAGGTCGATGCTCACGTTGATGAGCGTGTCCTGCTTGGTGTAGTCGGCAGTCCAGATGGTTTGGAAGTTGTCGCTGCCGTCGTTAGACACCTGCACGAGCAGGTCGTTCGACGGGAACTCGTAGTCCTCGCCGATGAACTGGGCGTAGTAGGTGAACATAAAGTTGGCCGGAGTGGCTTCGTCCGAGAGGTCGAGGCGCGGGGTCACAATCTGGCTCTCCTCGATGAAGGCGGAGCTGTAGAGGCTCTTGTCGCCCTCGAGTGCGTAGCCGGTGGAGCCCCATTGTGCGATGGTGCTGCCGGTGAGCTGCCATCCGGCGGGCGGGAACTGGTCGCCCTCGAAGAGCTCGAGCTGGTAGCCCTCGGGCACGGCCTGCTTCGAGGCCGTGGCGTGAAGGGTGACGTCGCCGCCGTTGGTCTTGATCACGAGGTCGGCCTCCACGGGGCTGGTCAGCGTGGCGTTGTAGCAGATCTGGAAGCGGGCGGTCTCGTTCACACCCAGGCTCATGCCTGTGGTGTCCATCGAGAGACCGAAGGCCTCGGGAGCCTCAAAGCCGGTCACCTTGAGTCCCTTCAGACCCACGTTCTTGAGCGTCATCACCTCGCTGTAGAGCTTCTCGCCGATGTAGGCATCGGGGAAGCGGTAGGTGGTCTGGCTCAGCTCGGCGATGGGGCCGGTTTCGGGCTTGTGCTGCTTGATGCTCACGTTGTCGAGGTAGAGCACGTTGCCGCTTTGCTTGAGCAGGTCGTAGATGAAGGCGACCTTGATGATCTTCCCCTGCCAGGGCGAGAGGTCGATTTTGGAGGTCTGCACGGCCCAGTTGGCCCACATGTAGGTGCCGTAGGGGTCGGCGGGCACGCCGCTGTCGCGCACCTGCTGCTCGTTGGTGATGTCGAAAATCACCGTGGTGTCGCCAACGGCCACGTCGACGATGCCCACCTTCAGGGTGTACTGCTTCTGTTCGAGCACGCCATAGGCGGCAGCCTCCCAGTCGAAGGCCAGCTGATAGGTGTCGTCGAGCTCAACGGCCGGCGTGAGCAGGATGTCCTTGCGCGGGCCCCAGGCGTCCTTGTTGTTGGGGTCGGCATAGGTGGGGGCGTCGACCATGGCGTATTTGTGCCCGCTCATCGTGGAACCAGACGAACTGTAATGCACAGCCCATCGATAGTTCATGTTCGAGCCGGTGTAGCCGCCGATGCGCTCCCAACCCGCGGGTAGCGTGGTTGTGGTCTCCACTCCAGGCACGTTCT
>CAMVDK010000064.1 GCA_947166165.1 uncultured Porphyromonadaceae bacterium | reverse complement strand
ATCCCGGCAGACACCACTTCCTGCAGCATCTGCTCCATGCCGGGCTCCACGATGTGCAGCTTTCCGGCATTGGTCATCTCTACCACTTTGGGGTTGACGTCCACTCCGTGGATCTGGATGCCGTGCTTGGCGGCGATTATTGCAGTGGGAAGGCCAATGTAGCCCAATCCCATAAAACACGCTTTCATTGATTATTTGTTTTCAGAATTTAATGGTTGACGTTTTCAGTTTCGCGATGCGGGTGCTTGTGCGCACGCTCTAGTCTGGTGGCGCCAAGTGGGCCCGCATCGCCGGTTTTTGAATCTTAATGCGACCGCTTCTCGCCGTAGCCATAGCCGTAGCTGTGGTAACCGTAGCCGTTGAACTCGTCGTAGGTGCCGTTGAGCACAAGGGTCATGTTCTTGTAGCGGTTTTCGGTGTAGTTGCGCTCGAGTTCGGGCAGCATGGTCTTCTCGAAGAGGCCCGAGCGGATCACGAACACCGTCAGGTCGCAGTGCTTGTTGATGATGCCGGCATCGGCCACCACGTCCATAGGCGGACAGTCGATGAAGATGTAGTCGTAGTCGGCGCCAAGGTCCTCAATCAGGTTGGTGAACCGGTCGGAGAAGAGCAACTCGGTGGGGTTCGGCGGTGTGGTGCCCACGGGAATCACATCCAGGTTGGGGTTGATGGTGCCTTTCACCTTCACCTCGTCGATGGAGTCGACGTGGCCGCTCAGGTAATCGGAGATGCCTCGTGCGGGCGAGTTGACGAAGGTCGACAGCGATGCCTTGCGGAGGTCAAGGTCGATGAGCAGCGAGCGTTTGCCCTTGATGGCAAAACTCGTGGCCAGGTTGGCCGAGATAAACGTCTTTCCCGAACCGGCGTAGGCCGACGTGAACATGATCACCTTGGTCTTCTCGCCGGAGCCGACCACAAACTCGATGTTCGACCTCAGCACGCGGAAAGCCTCGTTGATGGCATTGCCCGAGCGCTCCTTGACCACAATCTCGCGCACCTGCTTGCGCTTGTTGAACAGCGCGAAAATGCCTTTGCGCTTGCGGTATGACAGGGGAATCTCGCCCACGAAGGGCAGCGACAGGCTCTCCAGGTCTTTGCGGTTGTGGATGGCGGTGTCCATGGTCTGGCGCAGCAGCAGCAGCACCAGCGGAATGAACAAGCCAAGCAGCAGGGCGATGATCACCACGTTGAGCTTCACCGGGCTGGTGGGGCGCGAGCTGCCAGAGGGCGGGTTGAGCACGCGGGTGTTGTAGGCTGTGAAGGCTTTCGACAGCTGGTTCTCGGCTTTCTTCTGGAGCAAGAACAGATAGAGCTGCTCCTTCACCTTCTGCTGGCGCTCCACGCTCAGCAGATCTTTGGCCTGCGTGGGGCTCGACGAAATCTGGCGGTTGGTGACCGACTCGTTGCCGCGGAGCGACGACACGCGCTCCGAGAGCTCGGCAATCGTGTTGTCGACCGAGGCGATGATGGCCTGGCGCATCGATGCGATGTTCTGCTCCAGGTCGGCGATGAGCGGGTTGTTGGAGCTGCTGTTGTTGATCAGGCTGTTGCGCTGCATCACCAGGTCGTTGTAGCTCACAATCTGCTGGGCCACAATCGTGTTGTTGATTCCGGTGTTGGCCGGAAGGGTCTTGTATCTGCCGGCTTCGCTCGAGAGCTGGTTCTTGATATACTTGGCCATGAACAACTGGTTGTTCAGGTCCATGAGCTGTGCGCGGTTGGTCTCGGCGCGCTGCATGTAAATCTGTGAGGCGGCTGTCACATCGGGCACCATGTTCGAGCTCTTGTAGCTCGAAATGCTGGCGTCGACGTTGCCCAGCTCACCTTCGATTTTTTGCAGCTCGTCGTCGATGAACTTCGACGAGTTGACGGCTTGCTCGTTGATGTTGTCGACCCACTTGTTGTCGTACACCACGAGCAGGTTGGCCAGAACATCGGCAGCACGCTCGGCCGACACGTCGTTGATGCGGAGGTCAATCACCGACGAACGGTCGTCGCTCTGCTCCACAGCCAGCGCACCCACGTAGCGGTTGGTGGCCGCCTCGATGGTGCTGCGGTACACGTGGATGGGCTTTGCCCAGGCAGTGCCGTCGTAGGCTTGTGTGGGGGTGATCACCATTTTGCCGATAGGCGTCTGCACCACCTTGCCCACCTGGGCCTGGTAGCTCTTCTCCGACACCGGCTGGTAGTTGAGCTTGAAGTTCGACAGGATGACGGTGCCTTCGGCAGTGAGCAGGATGTCGACCGAGGCCGTTTCGTCTTGCTCGAGGTCGGGAAGCGTCACCTGGATGGGCAGGCGCTTGCCGTAAAGCTCCACGATGTGGAACCGGCCGTCCACCGAGTAGTTCATGTCGAGATGCAGTTTGGTCACCACGTCCACCATGTAGGTGGGCGACTTGAAGGTGAGCATCTCGTTATGGATGTTGGTGCGTGTGTAGGTGTTACCCATGCTGGTGAACGAGCTGAAAGCCTTGGTGAAGGCCGAGTTCGTGTCGCCATCCTTGATGAGCACCGACGCCATGCGCGTGTACACAGGCTGGGTTGTCACAATATAGGCTGCGGCCAAGGCCAGCGCCACGATGATTGATGCGAGGAACCAGTACCAGTTCGACACACACAACTGCACTAGTTGCTGGATGTTGATGGAGTCGTCGTCGTCGTTAGCCTGCTGGCTGCCTTTGGGATAGGAACTATATGCGTTTTCGTTCATAGTGCTATTTTTTAAAGATGAGCACACACAGCGTCGTGGCAAACGAGGCCAGTGAGAGCCACATCGACGGACGGAGCAGGTCGTTGCTCATGGCGGTAGACTCGCGTGCGCGCTTTTCGTTGGGTTCAACATACACCAGGTCGTTCTGCTGCAGATAGAAAGCCGGCGAAGCGTAGAGCGCCTTGTGGTCGCGCAGGTCCACCCGGTAGGCCACCTGCTTGCCGCTTTCGTTGCGCATCACCAGCACCTCGCGCTTACCGAAGATGGTCATGTCGCCAGCCTGGCTCAATGCGTCGAGAAGGGTCACCTTGTCGTGGTCGATGATGAAACGGCCGGGCTTGTTCACCTCGCCCATCACCTCGAAATACATGTCCAGGAAGTCGACAGTCACAATCGGGTCTTTGATCAGGTCGCCCATGAGCAACTTGCTCTTCACCAGTGCTGCCACCTCACTTCGGCTCAGTCCCGACACATGGAGCTTGCCCAGGACGGGGAAGTCGATGTTGCCGGCCTCGTCGACCGTGTAGTGAGCCACAGTCGAGGTGGTCAGGCCGCGGCCCGAGGTCGACGACTGGTAGTGGCCCACAACGGGCAGGTTGAAAAGGTAGGCCAACTCGGGGTTCTTGCTGTGAACCAGAATCGAGAGTTTGTCGCCAGACTGGATTCTGACAACGCGCGGAGCGCCCAGCTGCTGCACCTCGCCAGAGGTGACGTCCTGGAAATAACCCAGCTTGGGCGAAGAGCACGACGCCAACAGCAGCAGCGGCAGCATGATGGCCGCGATTTTGAGTTTTGTTGCTCGTTTCATATCTTTTTTCTTCTTTTTTTATTATCGGTATTGGATGGCTTGTTATTGTTTTTCAACGCAAAGTTCATCAGCGTCCACAACACAAGCATGAGCAGAAGCACCACATTCACGTTCATCACCCTGGTGAGCAGCACCGTCATCACGGCATAGGCCGCAGTGAGCAGCAGCACAATCACCAGCACCACGTGCTGGTTGAGCCCCAACGAGAGGAACTTGTGGTGTATGTGGTTCTTGTCGGCGATGAACGGGTTATTGCCCTGGCGCTTGCGCACGAGCACCACGCGCATCACATCGAAGCACGGCAGGATGAGCGGCGCAAAGGCCACGGCCATCGGGTTGAACTGCGACAGATTGCTCTCTTCAACGCCCACTTTCCGGCTCACCACGATGCCCAAGATGCAAATCACGTAGCCCAGAAACAGCGACCCTGTGTCGCCCATAAACGTCTTGGTGTGCCGCCGGGCGCTGCCCAGCAGGTTGAAGCACATGAAGGCCAGCAGCGGGCCCATCACCGTGACCGACACGATGGCGTAGTCGTAGGCTTCCAGGCGGTAGAACAGCAAGGCGAAATAGGCCAGCGTGAAGAAACAAACGCTCGAGGCCAAGCCGTCGATGCCGTCGATGAAGTTGATGGCATTGGTCACAAACACGATGGCGAATATCGTCACCGGCCAGCCCACCCATATTGGCAACTCGTGGAGGCCGAACACGCCGTGAAGGTCCTTGAGCCACACGCCGCCCACACACAGCAGCAGGCCGGCCATGATCTGCGCGATGAACTTGGTCCGGTAGCGAAGGCCCCAGATGTCGTCGAGCAGGCCGAAGCAGAACAGCACCATGGCCCCCACCATGCCATACAGGATGGGGATGCCGCTGTAGTGGAACAGCTGCAAGATATGCTCGGTCGTGATCCGGTAGCCCAGACTGACCATCAGGGCACCCACGACCAAACACACCGGGAAGAAGCACGTGCCTCCCAGGCGCGGAATATCGCTCGTATGTATTTTTCGCGCATTGGGCTTGTCGAGAAACCCTTTTCGGAACGACACCGCTATAATGGCGGGAATCAACGCCGTCCCCAACACAAAACCAATGCACAGACCTATCAATAACAGATATTTCATCTCTGGCTCAATTTTATCATCCTATTGCCACACAAAGCAACAAAGCACAATGCATCCTATCAGCCCTGTCGCCGTCGCACAAGCTCATGCAGCATCGGAATACATGTGACAGCCCTACGCAAAAAGCATAAAGCCACAATTCAAAGCCAACCAAACCATACAAAGGCTGCATTTTATCACAAACCCAACAGTTGGCTGCACTTCAAAACTCGTGCAAAGTTAAGCAAAACTTTGCTATCACGCAAATAAAAAATCAGCCTTCAGACACAAGAATGAAAAATGAATTCAAAATCCATGTTTTTTGCCGGTCATGCGTGATGCGCGTAAGCGTTCAGCGTCATCGGGCGAAGGCACATTGAACGACTGCCTGAGCGGCCGCCTGGTTCGCCGACCCCGAAAAAGAATGTTAATTGGCGCTGCAGTTGCGAAAATATTGCGTAACTTTGCAGTTTGATAAAAGCAACCAAGAAGATGAAGCAAGGAGAGATGATAAGATTTGTGTGCATTCTGCTGCTGTGGCTTTGCCTGTGCTGGCTGGTGCTCACTAAAGCGAAAATCGATTTCATGACCATTTTTGCCATCGTGGCGTCGGGCATCATCGTGTTTGTGCCGCTATATAAAAAATATGTGGTGCGACGGCGCAACGACCGCTGACCGCCTGCTGCGGGGCCCACACTGCCCCTGCCCTCCTCCACCATCTGCACGACTTGCTGAAAAATGTGAACGACGACCTAACTTATGACATCAGACAACTATATAAAAGACCACTTCCCGCTGCTTGCCACCATCGACTCGCCTGCCGACCTGCGCCGCCTGCCCGAAGAGCAGTTGCCGCAAGTGTGCCAGGAGCTGCGACAGATGATGATTCATGAACTGTCGGCCAACCCCGGCCATTTTGCCTCGAGCATGGGAGCCGTTGAGATTGTGGTTGCGCTGCACTATGTGCTCAACACCCCCGACGACCGCATCGTGTGGGATGTGGGCCACCAGGCCTATGCCCACAAGATCCTCACCGGGCGGCGCGACCGCTTCGCCGAGAACCGGAAGATGGGCGGGCTGAGCGGATTCCCCAACCCGATGGAGAGCGACTACGACACCTTCGTGGCCGGACATGCGAGCAATTCCATCTCGGCCGCGCTCGGCATGGCGATGGCGGCCGAGCTGCAAGGCACCGACCGCAAGGTGGCCGCTGTGATCGGCGACGCGTCAATCAGCGGCGGGCTGGCCTTCGAAGGACTCAACAACGCCGCCAACAACAAGAACAACCTGCTCATCATCCTCAACGACAACGACATGTCAATCGACCGGCCCGTGGGCGCCCTGGGGCGCTACATGACTGAGATGACCACCAGCAAGGGTTACAACAACCTGCGCGACAAGGCTTACCGGCGGCTGCGCAGCCGTGGCATGATTGGCGACATGGGCAAGGGCATCGTGCTCCGGTTCAACAACGCCATGAAGTCGATGCTCACTGGGCAGCAGAACATTTTCGAGGGACTCAACATCCGCTACTTCGGCCCCTTCGACGGCCACGATGTGCTCCGGCTGGTGAAATTGCTGCGCGAGGTGAAGGACATGACCGGGCCCAAACTGCTGCATCTGCACACCGTCAAGGGAAAAGGCTACGCCCCCGCCGAAAGCGACCCCACCACATGGCACGCACCGGGAAAATTCGATGAGAAAACCGGCGAACGGGCCAAGAACCGGGCCGAATACGAGCCGCTCAAGTATCAGGACGTGTTCGGTCGCACGCTCGTCGAGCTGGCCGACGCTAACCCGTCGATTGTGGGCATCACAGCCGCCATGCCCAGCGGCACGTCGATGTCGGTCATGCAGCAGGCCCACCCCCAGCGCACCTTCGACGTGGGCATCAGCGAGGCCCACGCCGTCACCTTTGCCGGCGGGCTGGCCAAAGAAGGGCTGCATCCGTTTGTGGCCATCTACAGCTCGTTTCTCCAACGCGCCTACGACAGCATCATCCACGACCTGTCGATTGCCAAACTGCCTGTCACGCTGTGCATCGACCGCGCGGGACTCGTGGGCGAGGACGGTGT
Organism: uncultured Porphyromonadaceae bacterium; assembly: GCA_947166165.1. Taxonomy (GTDB): domain Bacteria; phylum Bacteroidota; class Bacteroidia; order Bacteroidales; family Muribaculaceae; genus Sodaliphilus. The sequence continues at coordinate 6,504 of CAMVDK010000064.1, read as the reverse complement.
CACCCACCACGGCGCCTTCGACCTGAGCTACCTGCGATGCATACCCGGCATGACCATCGCCGCGCCCATCAACGAGCACGACTTGCGCGACCTGATGTACACCTCGCAGCTTCCCGGCCACGGCCCCTTTGCCATACGCTATCCGCGAGGACGGGGCGTGCTCGTTGACTGGCACAACGAGATGCATGAGCTCCCCGTTGGGCGCGGACGGCTGCTCAGCGCCGGCGACGCCCCCGTGGCCGTGCTCTCCATCGGCCACATCGGCAACCTGGTGGCCAAGGCCGTCGAACAGGTGGCGCAATCCACAGGAGCACGGGTGCCGCACTACGACATGATCTACCTCAAGCCCATCGACGGCAACCTGCTCGCGCAAGCCGCCGACGCCGCTCACACCCTCATCACCGTGGAAGACGGCACGCGCATCGGCGGACTGGGAACAGCCGTGGCCGAGTGGCTCGAAGACAACCACCGGACCGCTTGCCGGTTGGTGAGGCTCGGCATCGGCGATGAGTTCATCGACCAGGGCACCGTGGCGCAGCAGCAGCAGCAATGCGGCTTCGACCTGCCATCTATTGTAAACGCCATCATCAACGCCTTGAACGAGCAATGAAAATCATCATCGCCGGTGCCGGAGAAGTGGGCACACACCTTGCCAAGCTGTTCAGCAACGAGGAACAGGACATCATCGTCATCGATCCCGACGAGCGCAAACTCGCCGCCCTCGACAGCTACAACCTCATGACCTACCACGGCAGCGCCACGTCGTTCGCATGTCTGAAAGACGTGCGCGTGGGCAGTGCCGACATCTTCGTGGCCGTCACCCCCTTCGAGGCGCGCAACCTGATGGCGTGCCAGCTGGCCAAAAGCCGTGGAGCCAAGAAGACCGTGGCCCGCATCGACAATGCCGAATACCTGGGCAAGAAGCACACCGCCTACTTCAACTCCATCGGCATCGACTACCTCATCTATCCCGAGCATCTGGCGGCCAGCGAAATGATGACCTCGCTGCGGCTGCCGTGGGTGCGCAACTGCTTTGAGATGTTCAACAGCCAGCTCATCGTGCTGGGAGTGCGCGTGCGCGACAATGCCCCCATCATCAACCACCAGCTCAAGGACCTGGGCGCGTTCTCGCAGATGCTCCACGTGTCGGCCATCAAGCGCAACCGCGAGACCATCATTCCGCGAGGCGACGACAGCATCCTGGCCGGCGACATCGTCTACATCGCCACCACCCTCGACCGCATCGAAGACGTGCGCAAGGCTTGCGGAAAGAAGAACATCGTCACCGAAAAGGTGCTCATCATGGGCGGCAGCGAGATGGCCGAGCAGCTGGCGTTGATGATGGGCGACCGTTACCGCGTCAAAATCATTGAGTCGGACCTCGCCCGCTGCGAAGAGCTCTCGGCCGCCCTGCCCCACTGCAACGTGGTGCACGGCGACGCGCGCGACACCGACCTGCTCGAAGAAGAAGGCATCAGCGACTACGACGTCTTCGTTGCCCTCACCAGCAACACCGAGGCCAACATACTCGGTTGCCTTATGGCCAAAGAGCACGGCGTGGCAAAGACCATTGCCGAGGTGGAGAACCTGCAGTACATCAACGAGGCCGAGGCCCTCAACATAGGCACACTCATCAACAAGCAGCTGCTGGCTTCGAGCCGCATTGTGCAGATCATGCTCGACTGCGACGTCGACAACGCGCGATGCCTGGCGCTGAGCGACGCCGAGGTGGCCGAAATCATCATCAAGCCGGCGGCACGCGTCACCCGCGCCGACGTCAAGAATCTGCGTCTGCCCTCGGGCATGACCATCGCGGGCTTGGTGCGTGGCGGCGTGGGGCAACTCGTCAGGGGCAACTCCAGGCTCCAGGAAGGCGACCATGTGGTGGTGTTCTGCCTGGCTGGCACAATACACAAAATCGACAAAGTGTTCAGCTGATGGCACGCACGCTCACACAGAACATCAACATGCCCATCACGCTGCGGGTGCTGGGGCTGCTGCTCATGATCGAGGCTGCGTTCATGAGTCTGCCGCTGGCCGTGGCGTTAATTTATGGAGAGGCTGATGCCGCCCTGGCGTTCCTCTACACCCTGCTGGCCACTGCCGGCAGCGGGGCCATGATGACGTTCGGTATCAAGCCCAAGTCGTCGTCCATGCGCAAACGCGAGAGCCTCATCCTCACGGCGAGCATCTGGGTCATCTTTTCGCTGTTCGGCATGCTGCCGTTCCTGCTCACCGGCACGCTCACCAACCCCGTCGACGCCTTCTTCGAGACCATGTCGGGATTCACCACCACGGGCATGTCGGCCATCATCGACCTCGAGCGGCTGCCGCACGCGCTGCTGTTCTGGCGCGCGCTCATGCAGTGGATAGGCGGCATGGGCATCATCCTGTTCACGCTGGCAGTGCTGCCCATGCTCAACTACAAGGGCGGCATCGCGCTGTTCAACGCCGAGGTCACCGGCATCACCCACGAGCGGCTGCGTCCGCGGGTGAGCCAGACGGCTAAAGACCTGTGGCTCATCTACGTGGTGCTGTCGGCACTGCTGGCCATGCTGCTCGTCAGCCCCATGGGATGGTTCGACGGCATCTGCCATGCAATGACCACCATGTCGACCGGTGGGCTGTCGACCAAAAACGACGGCATCAACCACTGGCACTCCCACTATGTGTACCTGGTCATGTCGGTGTTCATGTTTCTGGGAGGCATCAATTTCACGCTCGTGTTCCACCTGGTGGCCGGACGCTGGCGCCGGCTGATGCTCAGCAACACGTTCAAGTGGTATGTTGGTGTTACGGTCGTCTCCATCTTGCTCATCGTGGCCTGCATGACCTACAACGGGCTGTGCGACAGTGCCGCCGACCGGTGGGTGCTCGCCACATTCGACACCATCGCCGCCATCACCAGCGCCGGCTACACCAGCGTCGACTACGAGACCAAGGGGCAGTTCATCACCCTGGTGCTGATGATTCTCATGTTCTTCGGCGGCATGGCCGGCAGCACCTCGGGCGGCGCCAAAATCGACCGCTTCATCGTCATGATGAAGAACACCAACAACGAGTTCTACCGCATCCTGCACAGCAACTCGGTCACCTCGGTGCGCATCGACGGCAAGGCCATTCCACACAGCGTGGTGGCCAAGGTGATTGCCTTCCTGTCGATCTACATGATGGTCATGGTGATTGCGGCGCTGCTGCTCACCATGATGGGCCTGCCGCTGTTCGACTCGCTCTACACCAGCGTGTCGGCCATCAGCAACCAGGGTCTGGGCTACGGCGTCACGGCGGCAAGCGGCGCCTTCGGACTCCTGCCCGACACGGCTAAACTGCTGCTCGCCTTCGAGATGCTCGTAGGGCGTCTCGAACTGTTCACCGTTCTGGCTTTGTTCACCCGCACGTTCTGGATTAAAGACTGAACGAATACATGATAATGATTATTCAATTCCATTAAACCACCTAATTTTATATTAACAAACCCCCAAAACGAAAGCGACGGAGCCGCCCACACACCATGGCAAAACGAAAAGACAAAGAGAATTTCAACCCCGACATCACCAATGTGATTGAGAGCGAAGAATACCGCAGGTCGCAAGCTCAGAAGCAAGCCGAGCAGCGCAGCAAACTCACGCGGTGGCAGCGAGTGGCCGCCTTCTTCAAGGACGGCCGAATACGCAAGGCCCTGGGCATAGTCATGCTGCTCACGGCCATCTACCTGCTGCTGTCGATGCTGTCGTACTGCTTCCAGAGCGGAGCAGTGGACCAGAACGTGGTGGCCGATGGCGGTGTCATCGACAATGCACGGAATCCGGAGCGGCTGTCGAACTTGGGCGCCGCCGTAGGAGCCGACCTGAGCGAGTTTCTCATCGGCAACGGCGTGGGCGTGGCGGCGTTCATCATCGTGGTGTGGTGCTTCACCATTGCCATCCGCCTGCTGCGCAAGGGCCGGCGCATCGACTTCTTCGGCTACACGCTGGTCACACTGCTGAGCATCTTCACCTGCTCGATGATTGTGGGCGCCTGCACCATGAATGTGCAGTCCTTCTTCCCGCTCGGCGGAGCCTTCGGGCACGAGGCCAACAAGTGGTTGCTCGGGCTGGTGGGGCTCTACGGCACCTGCGCCGTCAACTTCATCATTCTCATGATTTGGGGCATTGTGTGCTATGGCACCATCAAGGCCATCATCGACAAGATGCCACGCCGGCTGCCCAAGCTGCCTCGCGGCTCGTCGCATGGCGAGCACGACGACAGCGCGCCGGCAACAGGAGTGGCCGAATTCCTGGGCGACAGCCATCCCGACCATGATGCCGCTACCGACAATCGCCGCACCGACGACACCGATGCCGCCGACACCGCCGACAAGCAACGGCAAGCAGCCGCAAGCGCAAGGCGCAAAAAACTCAGCAAGACCGGCGGCAACGACACCGAAGGACCCGCCACGCTCAATCCCATCGAGCAGAGCACGCAGGTCACCAATCCGCACGACCCCACCGGCGAATACATCCACTACAAGTTCCCCACCCTCGACCTGATGGAAGACCGGCGGATGAACACCGAGAGCGTCGATGTAGAGGAGCAGGAAAGCAACAAGCAGCGCATCACCGAGACCCTTGAGAACTACGGCATCAAAATCAAGACCATCCAGGTGCACGTGGGCCCGACGGTCACCCTGTTCGAGATTGTGCCCGAAGACGGCACCCGCGTGAGCAAAATCCGCAACCTCGAAGACGACATCGCGCTCAGCCTGGCGGCCCTTGGCATACGCATCATCGCCCCCATGCCGGGACGCGGCACCATCGGCATCGAAGTGCCCAACCGCGACCCGCAGGTCGTGCCCATGCGCGAGGTGCTCGCATCAAAGGCGTTCCAGGAGTCGAAAGCCAAGCTGCCCATGGTGCTCGGATGCACGGTGAGCAACGAGGTGTTTGTGGCCGACCTCACCAAGATGCCGCACCTGCTCGTGGCCGGTGCCACCGGCAAGGGCAAGTCGGTGGGACTGAACGCCATCATCGCTTCGCTGCTTTACAAGAAAGGCCCGTCGGAACTCAAGCTCGTGCTCGTCGACCCCAAGCGCGTTGAATTCAGCATCTACGCCGACCTTGAGAAGTATTTCTTCGCCATCGCCCCTGGCGAAGACCGTGCCATCGTCACCGACACCGACAAGGTGGTCAAGGTGCTCAACTGCCTGGTGCAGGAGATGGAGAACCGCTACCGCGTGCTCGAAGACGTCAAGCTGCGCAAGGTGGAGGACTACAACGAAAAGTGGCGGCACGAACTGCGCGACTTGCGCGACGAGCACGGCGAGAAAATCTACCACTACATGCCCTACATCGTGTGCATCATCGACGAGTTTGCCGACATGATCATGACCGCCGGCAAGGAGGTCGAGACACCCATCGTGCGCATCGCGCAGAAGGCCCGCGCTGTGGGCATCCACATGATCATCGCCACGCAGCGCCCATCGGCCAACGTGATCACCGGCCTGATCAAGAGCAACTTCCCCGGTCGTGTGGCGTTTGCCGTGTCGCAGATGACCGACAGCCGCATCATCCTGGACCGTGGCGGCGCGCAGCAGCTCATCGGCCGTGGCGACATGCTCTTCTCGGTCGACGGCGAAATCACGCGGTTGCAGTGCCCGCTCGTCGACACGCCCGACGTCATCCGCCTGTGCGAGTTCATCAAGGAGCAGGAAGACGCCGACAAGAACATCGACCACGAGCGTCCGTTCATGCTGCCCGAGTATGTGCCGCCCACCGACTCCGACTCGGCCGGTGGCGGTGCCGACGCCAGCAACCTCAAGGAGCGCGACCCGCTCTTCGAAGAGGCCGCCCGCTGGATTGTGCAGGGCGACACGGCTTCCACCTCGTCGCTGCAGCGGCGCTACGAAATCGGATACAACCGCGCCGGGCGCATCATGGACCAGATGGAGGCCGCCGGCATCGTCGGACCCGCTTCGGGAGGCAAGCCGCGCAAAGTGCTCGTCACGCCGCTCGACATCGACCAGCTGTTCACCTAATTCAATCAAACAATCATCAATCATCCCTCCCCCATGCAACGTACACTCACCATGCTGCTCGCCCTGCTGGCGTTTGCCGCCAGCGCCCAGACGCCGCGCCAAATGCTCGACCGCGCCGTGGCGGCCATCAAGAACGCCGGATGCGTCTCCGCGTCCTACTCGCTCAAAGCGAAACAGGGCAACTCGGCAGGCACCATCACCATGAGCGGCAGCAAGTTCCATCTCAACTCCAACGATGTGAAATGCTGGTACGACGGTTCCACCATGTGGACCTACAGCCCCGCCACCGGCGAAGTGAACATCACCGCGCCCACTGCGGCCGACTTGCAGATGTCCAACCCCTATGCGGCAGCCAACGAATTCCAACGGAACTACAACATCTGGAAGGCCGCCGGACAGATTCCGGGCTGCTATGCGCTCATGCTCATGCCCAAAAAGAAGGCGCAGGTGCGGCAGGTGTATCTCTACATCGATGTGAAAACCTATCTGCT